>CAYQTP010000018.1:0-7516 GCA_964420475.1 uncultured Gammaproteobacteria bacterium | reverse complement strand
GATGGCTTATTGGGCCGCCGGTTCTTCAGACTGGTTTAAGGATAAAAAAAGAGCCGATGATTTAGTAACCGGTTGGACAAAAGCCAGTAATGATAGTGGTGCTGTTTGGGGAGGGGGGGAAACACCGGTTCTTTCGGAGATAATTAATAAAGACGCAATTGATTTGGCCGGTAGCTGTTTTGGAATTATTAATCCGAAAAAGAACTTGTGTTTGGGGAAAAAATTACAGGCGGGAGACAGAATAATTTTATTTGAAAGCAGCGGAATTCATGCTAACGGCTTAACTCTTGCCAGGCAGATTGCCAAAAATTTACCCGGAGGCTACCTGACAAAAATCAACTCATCTCAAACTTACGGTCAGGCATTATTGGAGCCGACGATTATTTACGCACGGTTGATCGGGGATTTATTGAAAAACACTATAGATATACATTATATGGTTAATATCACCGGCCACGGTTGGCGCAAGCTAATGCGCCATTCAAAGTCATTAACTTACAGGATAACCGATCTGCCTCCGGTGCCGGAAGTTTTGAAATTTATAGTTAAACAAGGAAAATTAGATGAGAAGGAAGCTTACGGCAATTTAAATATGGGAGCCGGGTTTGCAATTTTTGTTCCCACGAAAGAAGTCAATCAGGTATTAAGCATAGCCAAGAAATTTAAGATAAAGGCATATGATGCCGGGATAGTTGAAGATGGAGAAAAAAAAGTCATCATCGAACCGAAAGACATTACCTTTGAGAAAGAAAGTTTACAAGTAAGACTTTAAATTTTTCTTTATTCTTTCCTCAATCGGATATTTGAAAGCTTTGAATTTTTTGCCGGTGAGTTTTTCATAAACTCCGATATAACGCTTCGCAACCGCGACAATTAATTCTTTTGCCATCGGAGGCGGAGGACCGTCGCCCCGGTATCCTCGCTTCACATACCAAAGTCTTAAAAATTCTTTGTCAAAGTTTTCCGGCTCCAGCCCTTTTTTAAATCTATTTTTATAAGTTTTTGCAATCCAAAAACGGGATGAATCTGGCGTGTGAATTTCATCAATCAGTGTCAGTTTGCCGTTATGGAGTCCAAACTCATATTTTGTATCAACAAGGATCAGGCCCTTTGAAAGACAAAGTTTTGTTCCAAATTTAAAAAGAGACAAAGCCGTTTTTTCCATCCGTTCATACAGTTTTTTGCTGACAAGCTTTTTAGTAATTATCTGCTCTCTCGTTAATCTTTCATCATGTCCTTTAGCACCGACAAGAGGATGGGTGGTCGGAGTAATCACTGGTTTTTCAAGTTTTTGATTTTTTTTAAGACCTTCAGGAAATTTTAATCCATAAATTAATCTTTCACCTTTTTCATATGATCCCCAAATAGAAGTATTTGTAACTCCGGATATATATCCCCGGACGACCATTTCAACTTGAATCGGACGGCAATTTTTTGCAACAGAGACATTCGGATCGGGCACATTAATCAGATGGTTGTCAACAATATGTTTTGTTTTTTTAAACCAAAAAGCAGCCAGCTGATTTAAGACAGCTCCTTTAAAAGGAATGTTTCCAAGGATTACATCAAAGGCCGACTGGCGGTCGGTTGTAATTAAGATTCTTTTTTTACCTTTAAAATAAATATCGCGGACTTTTCCCTGAAGTTTTTTTCCCAGGGGTAGATCAATAGTTTTCAAAACTTTAGGCAAAGATTTAAGAATCACTCTTTCCGTGACCATATTATTTTTTTAAATAAGCCAAATATTTTTTTACTCCAAGATTTTTTAATTTTTCTGTTTTTTCCAAAACAGAATCTTTTTGTTTAACTCGAAAATCACTTAATTTTTTTGCTAATTCTTTATCTGAGGTTGAAAGAATTTGAACTGCCAAAAGTCCGGCATTTTTTGCTCCGTTTATTCCAACCGTTGCTACAGGAATTCCGGGTGGCATTTGAACGATAGAAAGCAGGGAATCAAGACCGTCTAAAGATTTAGTTTTAATCGGAACGCCGATGACAGGAAGAGGGAACATAGCAGCAATTACGCCGGGGAGATGGGCGGCCCCGCCGGCGCCGGCAATAATAACTTTTACCCCTTTATTTTCAGCCGACATTGCATATTTCCGGGTAGCTTCAAATGTCCGGTGAGCCGATAAAATCAAAAACTCATTTCCCACCCCAAAATCATTTAAAACATCAAGAGCTTCTTTCATCACTCCCAAATCCGAATCACTCCCCATAATTACGGAAACTGTAATTTTATTCATATTATTTTGCATTTAATTTTCTAATGTTTATTACTAATTGTTTTGCCCGCTGAGGTGCGTCTCCAATGTGATTTTCGACTTCCATCAATTTTTCCAATTGGCTTTTGTTCAAATAACGGCGGATTAATTTATCAGAAATTAATAATTTAAACATCGGGTTTTCTTTTCCTTTTTGGATATCACCCCAGGCAATAAAAGAAATAATTCTTAAAGTTTCATGCATCTCCTGGCGGTCAGCTCCATTTTTGACCGCTTCAAGGATTATGGATTCGGAAGCGGCAAATGAAGAATATTGATTTAAATTAAAACTGATCCTTTCTTTATTGATAACTAGGCCGCTGATGATTTTTTCGGCGGTCAGCAAAATTTGATCGGTTGCCAGGAAAGCTTCCGCGATAATAATTCTTTTGTTAGCTGAATCGTCAAGTGTCCTTTCTAAATATGACAAAGTTGCATTTCCACTGGCCGTTTGAGGAAGTCCGGCAACAAAACGGGCAAGAGAACAAATATTTTCACTACTGATAGGATTTTTTTTAAATGGCATTGCCGAGCTCCCTACCTGTTTTTTTCCAAACGGCTCCGACCATTCGCCGTAAAGCGGCGATTGAAGAATCCTTAGATCGCCGGCAAATTTAGCTAAAGCCGAAGTGACCATCACTAAACAATCCAAAATCATTACATCATAAACGCGGGGGTAAACCTGGCCGGTAATTAAGGCGGCATCGATGCCTAAATTTTTCATTACTTTTGTTTCCAGTTGACCAGCGGTCATTGATCTATCCTTTAACAGTTCCTTATAACTGGCCGCTGTCCCAACCGCACCTTTCATTCCCTTGCCTTTAATGGTTTTTTTGGCAAACTGGAGAAACTCATAAGATATTAATAAATCCTGGGCATAAAAGGCCAGACGGTAACCAACAGTGGTTGGCTCAGCCGGCTGCAGATGAGTATATCCTAAACAAGGAAAATCAGAATATTCCTTAATTTTATCGGCTAAAAGATTTAGTATATTAATTACTTTTTTTTCAACAATACCTATGGCTTCCTGAATCCTGATCATATCGACATTATCCACAATGTCCATGCTGGTAGCTCCTAAATGAATCTTTCCGCCGCCGGTTTTTGATTTCCCGGCAAATTCACGGATGGCCGCCACCACATCATGTTTTGTATCCTTTTCCAGTTCAAAGATTTTTTCAATATCAATGTTTTTTTCATTTTTTTTTAGATCGTCTAATTCTTCTTTGCTCACTAATCCGGCTTGATGTTGTGCTTCAGCTAAAGCAATCCAAATTTTCCGCCATAGTTCATATTTATGTTTTTCACTGAAAATTATTTTCATTTCATCGGAACCATAGCGCCAGGTAAAAGGAGAAAGATATGAAGAAAAGTCAAAGTTTTTCATTTATGTCAATATTTTAGCAAAATTATTTAATTTTAACGCTTCCTTTAGTTCCATAGCTACTCTTTGACCGACAGAGATAGACTCCCCGAAAAGATAGCCGCTGTAAGGAGTTGAGGATATTCCTGGCGATCCGGGCATGCGGGGAGAGATATCAATAACAACAATATCTTTTTTTGGAGGGCCAGCCGTAATAATACTTTGTAAAGCAAAAGGCCCGATAATTCCCGGAGAAAATAGTCTTTGACTGGTTTTGACAAATCTTTCCCCCAGCTCGAAAGCTTTTTCCAGCATTGATTCAAGGACGGTCACGGCAATATGGCCGGCCTCTTCGTATTTAACATTAATTTTTCTTAAAACGTCATTTTGATAGGAGGCTGGTATTTTAAGCAAACCTTCAATATTAGTCTGTCTCCTCATATCGGTTCCGAGAAGCTCCAGGCGGTCAGAGATCGGGGAATAGAAAAAATTAAAGTTAACCTGAACACCGATAATAAACTCTTCAATCACCGCTTGTTTCAATTGTTTTTCGGTAAAGACTCCTTGTTTGAGTTTTTCTTCAACCTGACTTTGATAATCCAGATAATTCTCAACCAAAAAGAAGGCCCTTTCAAAATTACGGGTTTTTTCCTGAACTTTAACCAAACATAAACGATCAATTTTTTTTGGATCTTTAAATTGTATCGGGTATTTTATTCCTGACTTTTCAAGTAAGTAGTATTGATTTTCCGTCCGGCCGCGTTCTTCAATTTTCAATAAATGACGGTTACCGAACATCGGAACCTTAAAATCATTTTCTATTTTTTCATAATTAAAATTTAAGTAAGCTTCAAAAGAACGGTTTGGAATAAAAATAGCATTTTTTGCCAGTAATCTATTTTGTACTTCCGGTTTTAGAATATCGGAAAATTTATTAAGAGTTAGACATTCGTCAACGCATCCTAATTTTCCGCTGGTTTTGTAATATTTTTCATAAGTTTTTTCCCGGCCGATTTCGGCGATAACCAGAGTAGTAAAACCTTCGTTTTTTGCTCCCCGGCAAACATCAAGAGCACTGTGAGAACCGAGAGTAGCGATTGTAAGGTTAGAGAGTTTGTATGATTTTAGTATTTGTTTAATATTCATTATTTAATCTAATATTTGATCTAACTTATTTTCTTTAATGGCATTTTTTATTTCTCTAGCAATTCTTCGTCCCGTGCTCATCGGCTCATTATAAAGCAAATCGGCATAGGGTGAACCTTCTATAAAAAGATTGGTGCCGGCGACAATTCGGGCAGAGATTTCTATTACATAAAATTTCTGGTCCGGGGTGATAATTGTTTCCAGACAAAAAGGACCAATCAAACCCTGCTCATCAATTAATTCTTGAGATTTTTTAACAACCTTTTCTCCCATTTCGTAAGCTTCCGGCAGCATCGATTCCCTGAGAACCAAGGGACTGTTTCCGACGACCACATAACTTGGTTCAATATTAAAAGGAATACGCCCCAGCGCATCAACATTGGTTTCATATCTCCGATCCATACTTAATATCTCTAATTTTTTTGTCAGCGGCGAATAAAAATAATGGATATAGAGGGGAACACCGATAATATATTTTTGAATGACAAATTTTCGGTTTTTAAAAAGTTTTATTTTTATATCCAAGTCATTTTTATTATTAACTAAAGAATATCCTTTGCCGCCTGAAGCACCAAATGATTTAATGATCACAGGGAATTCAGCATCTTTAATATTTTTATATTCTTGGGGAGTATTAATGCCGGATTTTTTTAACCATTCTCCCTGTTTGATCCGGTCAAACTCGAAATCAAGGACTTTTTTATTGCCAAAATAAGGGAGGGTCATCTTTTTATTCCTCCCCATTCCTAGATAGGCGACAAAAGACCCGTGGGGAATGACAATAATTTTATTGTCTTTTAATTTTTCTTCAATTTCAGGAAATTCAGAAAAAGAATTAATGTCAATAATCTTATCAATAAAAGAAAATCTTTCGTAAAAAGATATCTGTTTATTGAGGGCAATGACCAGAGTTCTAAATCCTTCGTCATGAGCACCTTTTAATATCTGGAGAGCCGAATGACTACCGAGAGTGGCAATTGTATAATTATTTTTCATTATGTTATTGTAATAAATCACAAGATTTAAATATATAATCGATTCTCTTACCAACTGTCATTTTTGGAACTTTAATTATATTAAAACCATATTTTTTATAGTCATCAAATAAATATTCCTCAATTTTTTTTACCTGTTGAATATCTTCGATCCGCGCATAATCTTTTTGATAGGCAAAAGATTCAAGTAAAAATACCTTTTTATATGACAATTTTTTTATAATGCTGACTAATCGTTTATCATTTTTAACACCATATATTTTAAAGTAACTGATACTATCAGGAATTCCTCTTTCAAGGAAAGTTAATTGCTTTTTAGGAAGACTCTTTTCAATGTCGATTTTGAATTGTAAAACTTTTTTCTGAAACTCTAATTCGTTTTTTCTAACTTCATCTAAAGTTTTCCCTTTTTTTAATTCACGGTCAATCAGAGTACGCGCCGCTTCATAAATTACCTTATAACCTTTTTTTTCCAGAACTTTTAGTAGGGTGGTTTTTCCAGAACAGGGAGCGCCGGTTATAATATACCAATTGTTTTTCATGTTATTGTCGTTCAAGGCTGGTTAACAATTTACCTTCTTTAGGTACCAAAGGAATATTAAAAATATCATTAAAAGGCTTCCCCTCTATTAATTGCATTTTGTTTTGCTGAAATAATTTTGCTGGTTGCTCCCAATCCGTAAATTGCATCGAGAATGGAGGATTGCCTTCTTTATTATTTGGGTTAAACCACCCGAAAAGAACTTGAGCCCGATTAGCTAACTGTCCATCTTTAATAGGATCGTCGCCAAAATAGATCATTCTACTTCTTGATTCTTTTGCGCTTAGGATACCTGGCTGATCTGAAGTGAAATATTCTGCTTTCGGATTATTTAATCTGAGCCATTTAAGGTGAGCTAAGGCTAGGGGGAATGATCCTGGTTTTACCCGTCTATCCATTTCTTTTGGATAATGTTTTCCTCTAATATCATCTTCGGTTACTAATATATCAGGCAAAGTTAAACCGTATAAATCAAATACTTTTTTTATGAATAAGTCATGACCGGAAGAAATTATTGCCGTATTAATTCCAACCCCGTCTTTTTTTAATTTGTTTAAAGCATTCCAAAATTCAGTAAACCCTTTGCATAATGGTGGCCATTTTCGTCCGTCTGGTAATTCCGTCCCAATCTGATCCATCAAATAAGATAATTTTTGTCTAACAAATAATTCACCTATAATTTTTTCCGGATGTTGATCATCCCAGACTAAAGGAACACCTTTCCCTTCAGGTACTAAAGTATTTAAATCGGGTAGTTCAGATTCAAAAAATATTTTAGCATGAGTAAGAAAGTCTTGTTTATTGGGACCGTTTAACATATTAAATATTAATTCACTTGGGGCCCTGTTTTTTAATCCGCCTGAACTGGTATAAAGCTCATGACTACCTGATCCTAAGATATCCGTTAAAGCCAAAGCAGTTGCCTCATTAACACCAATTCCTTTAGGTCCTTTAATAAAAGTATCAGCTATTGTGCCATCAAAATCTAAAGCCGCTAAATAGTTTTTTATATTATTTAAAATAATTAACTCCATTTTTAAAAATTTGTAATCCTGGTCCGAATTCCGGAAGTTTTTTTCCAATCCTCAAATATTTTTCTTTAAGATATGGCCAGTTGGGCAGTTGGGTAAAAAACATCGCCCGCTCAGGGTGGGGCATTAATCCAAAAATTCTTTTGCTTTCGTCGGTAATACCGGCAATATTATCC
>CAYQTP010000017.1:0-11229 GCA_964420475.1 uncultured Gammaproteobacteria bacterium | reverse complement strand
AAAACCCGATGTTGAAAATTATAAAAAACTTTATGAGCTGCTCGATAAACTGGTCAGAAGAGATATTAATAACCAGCAGACAGCCATCCTTCTCAAAGACATTGTCCTAAAAAAAAATTTCAGGCAGGATAAGATCCTCCTTTCCCAGGATTTTTTTATTAATCCAACGGATGACCTCTACCGATATAACGGACTGTGGGTCCTGGTCCCGGTCAATGATGATATAACAATTATCCATAATTATATTGACTGCCGCTTAAGCCAGAAGACCGATTGTGACGGATTAAAACCAAAAAGAGAAGAAGATGACTGAGATCGCCGCTCCAATAATTAAAAGGCCTTTCCCGACATTGCCCGTTTCCGGAAGTGTCTCTAATCTGCTGCCGGTCGGACCTATGGTTGATGTCAAATTTGTTTTTGCCAAAATGATCTCGGTCGGTATTATTGTTATTGTAGGGGTCAGGCATGCCTGACCCGTACATGTTGTTTCTGTTAAAGAAACGGTTGGTGAAAGTGAGGAAAAAATAGTCGGCGAAGGTAGCGGGATTAAAGTCGGAGGCGGTAGTTCGGGCGGTAAGGTCGGCGCTGAAGTCGGCGCCGAGACAGCTTTTGCTGTCGGTGATAACGATGTTTTTTTAACCGGGGCTGGAGTGGCAACGGCAGGAGGAGTCACCAAAGCCTGATTACGTCCGGCATTATTTCTCCTGATCAAAATAAATACAAAAATGACGACCATTATTGTCAGTAAAGAGATGATCAGAAAAATTAATTTGGAATAATTGGCTTTTTTTGCTTCTTTCATGGTCAGGGAGGCTGGAAGATTGGTAAAGTTGGCCACCACTTTATTTCCGCTGGCTGCTTCCCTGAAATCCGGGATCGTTGGTGCCTGTTCTTTCTTCTTTTCTTTTCTTAAAATATAGACCTGATAGCCGACGATCAAGATCGTGACAATAAATGCCAGCAGACTTGCCTTGTTGATATAGGAGAGCAGATTAAAAATATCCATTAAATCATTTTAACGAAAAAATGCTTCAGAAAGCAAGAAGAATTCCTCCGCCGATAATAATCAATGACAGACCGCTGAAAATTGTTCCGATAAAATTACCGCCCGACACCGGCGGGGTCGTCGTGACGGCGGCCGGTGTTGCCGGAATCGGGGTCGAGACAGCATAGGTCGGCTGGGGCGTGGCGGTAAAAACGATCGTCGGCTCGCCGCTGGCCGTCCCCAGCACTCTTGCTTCATTACCCTGCAAAGCGATAATGGTGAAATTCCGCTTGATGGTGATCAGATTTCCGTCCCGGTCTTTTGTCGTTACCGTGATCGTGTGCGGCCCCAGTTCCAGATCTTCCGGAAGAAGATAGCTCCAGCTGCCTTTGCTGTCACTCACCGTCACCGCCGAATAAGTTTTTTTCGAATTAACCGTTATCTCCATCTTTGTTTTTGGCAGTCCGACCCCTTTGATCAAAGGGTTTTTTCCCGGGATCAAAACCCCTTCCTTCGGAAAGATAATGTCTATTTGGTTGTTGGTTGAATTGGTTGAATCAGTTGAATCGGTGGTCGCTGACAGAACATTATCTTCTTCGATAAAAGAAAAATTTTTGTCTTTTGCAAAAACGATCGTCTGCGGCAAAGGAGAAACCTTTGATTTAACCGTCGTGATCGTAGACATCTCCCCCTCACTGGTAATGATCTCGATGATGATCTTGTCCCGATCGGCGATGGTCAGGATGCGCTGGCTGTCTTTGCTGTATATCTGGCTTAACGGGATCAGCCAGCTGCCGTCGCCCTCTGATTTTATCTGAGTTAAAAGCGGATAACCGTCAGCGACGCTCAACAGGATATAGGAATTGATCAGCGGATCAACCGAGTTGGTCTGGAGCACTTTGCCGAAAGCCGGGCCGATATTCTGCAGACCGGTCAGACTGCTTTGCGGGGTGACAAAACTGAAAGACTTGCCGTCCGGCTGGACAATGATCTGATCATTGTCGCTGATAATTTTAAAAAAATATTTCCTGCCCGGCGCCAGTTCTTTTAAGGTCGCCAGATGGATTATATATTTGCCTTTTTTCTGGCCTAAATTGCTGAGATCCTTTTCATCGGGAACGATCTTATTTTCACCGCCCTCCCTTTCCCCGTAAGCAACCCAGCCGGACTCGGCTTTGTCTGTCTGCCAAAAAATGCTCACCTGCCCCGGTGATAAATTAACTATCTCAACTCTTTTGGCTGTTTTCAGCGAAGCTTTGGACGACCCGGCCGACCCTAAAAAAAATCTTAAAAAAACAACCGTTATAAAAATGACCAGTAAAAAACCGATCATCGTCGGTAATTTGATTTTTGGTTTTAAATAAAGTTCGGAATATATCATAGTTATTCTGTCTTGCTTCTTAAAGCGTCTAAAATATTTGTGTCAATTGTATACCGGGTGACCTGGGGAACGGTGATCTTTGATTTTACCTTCTCTTCAGATGAAGCATGATAAACGTCGGCGACCAGCCAGGCAACTACCGTTAAGAATGCTCCGATCGACAATAATAATACTTCTTTTCTGTTCATAGATAAAAACCGTTAATTGTTAAGATCATTTCCAGCTCACCGGAGCCCGTCGCTTCTATATCACGGTTGATGACCAGCTTATCGATCACTTTCAATCGGCGCTGAGCCGTCAGGTCGGTAATAAACTGCTTTAGGTTATCAAAACCGATGCTGACCTCCATGATCAATTTAATTTCCTGTAATTCCTGATTGGTCGAAGACAGGTTGACATCAATAATACTGGCTTTACTGGTGATCATCGAGTTTTTATCGGCGATTTTTTTTATATCATCGATGATCTTGTTTACTTCCGGATGCACTGAGACAGATTGATTGAGCAAAGGCAGATTATTCCTGTTCTCTTCTATCTGCGTCTGAATTGAGGTGATACTGTTTATTTTCTCTTCATAAACACTGTTGACTTTCTTTAGATCCGCCTCCTCTTTATTTAAAGAAAAGGCCGTCGTCAGCGAAGGTTTTATGGCAAAGACGATAAAGATGGAAAAAACGATCAGAAAAAAGACCGAATAAATATAACCACCGCTCTTTTTTGCAAATATAGATTTTAAACTGCTGTTTAGATCCATGATTTTTCAGGTATTGCTGAATTTATTTAAAAATAAAACAAAATTGTAACCGAATTCTGTTTTTTTTATATTTTTAAAGGTTACTTCCTTAAATTTATTATCTTTTTTTAAAATAAGATAAAAGGCCTGAAGATGTTTTGGATCGCCGGCATCACCGGTTATCATTATTGACCCATCCTTTACTTCCATATTCGATAAAACAATGGAGTCCGGAAAAGAGGAAAGAAAATAATCAAACATTGAAGTAAAATTATTCTGCTCGGCCAGGGTTTTTTCGATCGCGGTGGTTTTTTTATCTATCTTGGCCGCTTCATTAAGAAGCGGCAAAACGATCTGAACGATCTCCTTCTTTTGGTTTACGCTCTCTTTGAGATCGATGATTCTCTGATCGATCTGAAACCGGTAAAAAAACACTCCGATCACCACCAGCTGAGTGATGATGATGATATAACGTAAATAATTCAGACTGAAAAAGGTCAGCTTATCTACAATAGATTCTTCATTTCTTTCCAGTAAATTTATTTTGTATTTCATTTCTTTTTTGATAAATTTTTACTGACTCTTGATTTTAATCTGATTGCCTTATTTTTGTGGATCACCTTATGTTTTACGGCTTTATCGATCTGGGAATAAAATAAACTGGTTAATTTCTTTACATCGCTGCCGCCCTTTTTGATTTTTCGGAGCGTCCCGAGATAGGCTTTGATATACAGACTGTTAACCTGAGTTCTTTTTTTATCTTTGCGGACTTTTTTTATTGCTGACTTGATAATAGGCATAAACAACAAACACCCCCCATCGAAATTTTAAATATTAAAAATTAAATATCAAATATTGTTACAGTTCGAATTCTTTTGTAAAACTTCTATCTCCATAATCTCCTTTGAAAACCAGGTCGACCTTTATCTTACCCTTAACATTATGATAAACACAAGTTCCTGATGAACAGGTTCCTAAAGTGATCTTTTTTTCAAAATCCTGCCCCGTTATTTCTGCCGTACTGTTGACACCCTGCAATCCCCCCTCAACCGTTTCATAAGACAGTATATATTCCAGACCGCTGGTATTTTTTGGCAGATTCTTTATAGAAAGCAGGACCTCTTTTTTTCCCGTCAATGCTGTCAGGCTTATTTTTACCGAGCTGTCAATTGTCGGAATGGCTTCGTCCAACGGGGCTGTCTTTTGATCCGTTTTATTATCAGAGGTTTTTCTTCCGATAAACAGCCAGTAGCCGGAAATAACGAATAAAACCAAAAAAATCCCGCCGATGATCATCATCTTTCGATTTAGCTTCATATATTAATTAAATTTCTAATTTTATAACAAGGTAATTCATTAATTTATCAATCGCTACTCTTTCCTGTTTCATCGTGTCCCTATCCCTCACCGTCACCATTTTATCTTCCAGTGTCTGATAATCTATTGTAACACAAAAAGGGGTCCCGATCTCATCCTGGGCAAGATATCTTTTTCCTATATTTCCTCTATCATCAAAGGCGGTAACAAAACGAGCCTTTAACATTTTATAAACTGATCTTGCTTTGGAAACCAACTCTTCTTTATTTCTAAGTAATGGAAAAACCGCTGCTTTGATTGGTGCTAATTTTGGATGAAGTTTTAAAACTATTCGTTTTTCTTCTTCATGATATGAATCGATCAAGAAAAACAACATTGCCCTGTCAACTCCTCCGGATGTTTCAATAACCCAGGGCGTGTATTCTTCTCCCGTATCGGGGTCTTTATATTTTAGATTATGATTCTTAAGATCAAAATCACCCCGATGATGGATTCCTTCAAATTCGCTCCAGCCAAAAGGCGCCTGATATTCAATATCGGTAGCAAAACGGGCATAATGAGCGATTTCATTAACTTTATGATCCCTGAATCTCAGTTTATCCGGATTAATACCCATAGATTTATACCAGTTAATCCTTTCTTCCTTCCAAAGTGAGAACTGTCTTTCACTTTCTTTTTCATCAGGTTTAATAAAAAATTCCATTTCCATTTGTTCGAATTCGCGGGATCTGTAAGTAAAATTTCCGGGTGTAATTTCGTTTCGAAAAGCCTTACCTATCTGAGCAATTCCAAAAGGAATTTTAACTCTGGTTGAATCAACAACATTTCTAAAATTTACGAATACACCCTGGGTAATTTCTCCACGAAGGTAAGCTTTTTGTTTAGGTTCGGTAACGCCGAGATACACCTCAGTCATCAAATTAAATTGTTTTTCTTCCGTTAATTTATCTTTTGGGTGTTGTTTACCATCTAAACAAAAAGATTCTTCAAACTTATCAAGACGAAAACGTTTATGACAGACTTTACACTCAACTAATGGATCTGTAAAAGATTTGAGATGTCCTGAAGCTTCCCAGACTTTCGGATTCATAATAATTGCGGCATCAAGACCGACAACATTTTCTCTCTCATAAACCATATACTTCCACCATTCTCTTTTAAGATTGTTCTTCATTTCAACACCAACCGGCCCATAATCCCAAAATCCTGTTATTCCTTCGTAGATTTCACTCCCGGGATAAATGAATCCCCTTCTTTTGCATAAAGCCACTATTTTTTCCATGTTTATCATGGCTTTAATTATATATTAAGCGGAGGGATTTTTTCATTAATAATTTCTTCAATTAAAGATCTTAATTCTTCCGAGGTGACCTTTTTATCCAGATACCCCAAAGCCATCATTATCTTGGTTAAGTATTTGACGATAACTACATCTCTCTTTGATGAGAGAGACAGATCGATCAAGAAATTCTTCGTCAGATTATAGATCTTTGTTTCCTTCTGCTGCTCCGGCAGTATCCGGTCCAGAACAAATAAAAGGAGATAAAGCTGGCTTACCTTATTCTCATCCTTTTTAAGTTCGGAAAAACCGGAAATGAGATGACTTTCCTGAAGATAATAATGATCTCGTTTATGACTGATGATGACATTGATCAGATTGCCTGTCTGAAGATGAGGCGAGCGCCGGCTGGTGATCTTTTTCACTCCTTTGGCAAAAACCGTCAGCCGTCCCAGATTTTCGCTGAAAAAACTTATTAACACGTCCCGGTTCAAAAGATCTTTTTTTCTTAAAACAACCGCCTCGGTTTTTAAACTCCTGATCATACAGCTTATTTTACCTTAATCTCTTTATCGGTATCCAACACTCCATCAAACAAAGATTTATTGTTAAATTCCACCTTCCATTGCTGATCGACAACCCCTGGTTGTTTCTGGATCAATAATGAGTAGTTGTTCAGATCAATACTTGACGGCAGGGTATAATTGACGATCACGGTCGCCTGTCCCTGGGTCGGCACTTCCAGAAAGCCCTCAAAGACGGTCTTACCCAGCTCATCATAGGTCTGGACCTCTTTTGTCGATCCTTTAAAGCTGACCAGTTTTGCCCCCTCGGGTACATAAATCCTGATCCAGTTGCGGAGAGTGGCGTTTAAACATAACCCTCCCCGCTCCAGATTACAGTCCGAAGCCGGATAGGGATTACGGAAATTGATCGTCACTTCCCTGTCTTTTCCGTTTGTTTTTGAATCTATTTTTTCGCTGACAAACATGTTGGCCTTGGCTCCGGCAAAATTAACATTATTGATATGGAGGTAATCTCCGTTATATTCTTTGATCCGACCGGCATAGTTCATCTGCTCCAAAGATTTCTGGGTTTCAGGATCAATAAAATAGACCATGATATGTTTCTCGTTCAGGTTTCTAAACATCGTCTGCATCAAAGTACCCCAGTATTTTGACGGGGAAAAACCGATGGCGTTATAAAACAGCCGGTACATCAGATCTCCCAAAATTCCTTTTCTGTTTTCTTTTAGATAACCGACCGGCCGGTCAACCAGATCAAAAAGCGTATATATTGCTTCAGGACAATCACATCTTTTGTCGATCTTAGCGCTGAATTTGATGCCGTTGACTTCAACGTCCCCGAATATTGTCAGCATGTCAACCAGTATCTTTGAATCAAGGGCAATGATGCCGTCATATTCAACTCTGGCGCCGCTTTTTTCGTAAAGACCTTCAAACAATTTAATAGATTTAACAAAATCAGGGGACAGATTGCTGTCACGGATATAAAAATTACTTACACCTTTGTGGTAAGTAATAATTTCCGGCGGAGCTTTCGGATGGTCGGATATTGAACTATCCAGGGAATATATATCATCTGACCGGAAAATGGTCATCTTTCCGTCCTTTATTTTAAACACTGCATAAAAGGTCAAAAATCCTCCGGTCGCTCTTCTTTCCTTATCGTTCTGATAAAGGATCAAATAGGTTTTTTCTTCTTTGCTGCCGAGAATTTCCGGCAGTCTTTTGATCAGCGGTTTTGCATTGACAAAAAGGTCTGTCATCCCCTCAAATTGATCTTTAAGATTTACGATCTTATCCCGGATTATTAACTTGCCGACCTTTTTTGGATAACGGCTGGGATTAATTTTGGCAATGCTCTTACCGGCCTGGTCAAGATCTTCGGCGATCGGGTCAACCTTCTGAACCATTTTATCTAAAGTTAAAACGGCTGTCTGCAGTCTGTCTTCAGCTGACTTTTCGGCAAATGACTTTTCCCCTTTTTTAAATCCGATCAGATCAGCATAAGGTTCGATCGTCATCACTGTTTCTTTGCCCGCTTTAATCAAATAATTACCGGCGGTCAATCCGTTTTTTAGATCGGAGACATATGGAATAAAAGAAGCCCAATAGATCGATTTAGCCGCTTTTTCAAGATTTTGGTATTTATTGGAAAAATCATCCAACTTGGTCTTTAAAAGTTCAATATCGTTTTTGGCAAAAATAGATTTCAGCTCCTTTGCCGAGGCAAGGACAATATTGGCCTTCGCTTTGATATTGATGATCGGCCTGACAACAAAGAAATACCCCAATATTAAAAACACGGCTAAAAAAATCAAACCATTTTTATTTTTTCTCATACTTTATTTTACACTGCTCCTCTTCCACTTACCATCACAATTGGGGTCAGGAAGATAATTTTTAAATCATCCCATAAAGACATATGCTGGACATAATCGGCATCGATCATGATCCTTTTATCAAAGTTTATTTCCGACCGGCCGGTCACCTGCCAGAGGCCGGTAATTCCCGGTTTGACGGATAAAACCTGATTAACTAATTTTTTAGTGTGGGGATACTTTCTTAACTGGTTCTCCAGTTCATCAGGATAATAGGCTCTCGGCCCCACCAGACTCATTTCGCCTTTGACGACATTTATCAACTGGGGAATTTCGTCGATCGAGTGGCGTCTGATAAACTTTCCTATTTTGGTGACCCGGGGATCTTTTTTTAACTTGTAACTGCTTCTTTTATATTCATGAAACAGTTCTTTAAAACGCGGGTCGGTCCTAAGCAGATAATGGGCATTGATCACCATCGATCTAAATTTATACATTTTGAATTTTTTCCCTTTTGCCCCGATTCTTTCCGGAACATCAGCCAGAACCGGACCTTTAGAATCAATTAATATCAGGATCGAAATTAATAAGGCTAATGGTGAAAAAAATATTAATAAGATAGTTGCTCCGATAACATCAACAATTCTTTTCAAATAATGACGATAATTTTTTCCATTAAATATTTGCATCATAAATACTAGGTTAATTTATCGAATTCCGTACCGGAGAAACTCTCCACTACTTTCTTAACTTTCGACATGGAGCTTTTTTTTGCGATCAGGATAACATCGGCAGTATTAATAATAATGTTTTCATCAAGATCGATCCCGACGATCAGCTTTCCGTTATCATAGTTATAGACAAGACTATCCTTCACATCTTCAAGATGCACTTTGCCTCGGACTATATTTTCCAGCGGCAGGGACTGAAGTGCCTCCAGTAATGCTTCCCAGCTGCCGACATCGCTCCAGCCAATATCCTCGACAATCACTTCGGCGTCTTTCTTATCCAGATTTTCAAGAATGGCGTTGTCAAAACTGATGCTTTTCATCTGGCCGTATTGTTTTGTCAATACTTCTTCATAATCTCCTTTATCAAGATGCTTTAAGATCGTTTCCGTATTTTTATATATGGAAGGAGCATGTTTTTTGAAAGAATCATAGATAAATTTTGGTGAAGAAACAAAATAGCCCAAATTCCAGGCATAATTTTCAGACTGAAAAAATTTTTTAGCTAGCTTTTCATCAGGACGGTATTTCCAGCCTTTAAACTGAAAAAAATTTATCCCTTCCAGATTATCTATTTCATCACCAAAGTTAACATAACCTAAATTCACCGAGGGAAAACGGGGTTTATGGGCGATAAAGATGATTTTATTGGGATTCTTTTCAATTTTTTTACGGGCGATCCTCAGCATTTTCTTGAACAAATTGACATTTTTTACAAGATGATCGCTCCAAAGTATTGCGATCGGCTCAGTCGGCGATAATTGGTTGAGAATTCCCATAGATAAAGCGATTGCCGGGCCAACATCTTTTTTAAACGGTTCTAAAAAGAAATTTTTTTCCGGTATCTGCGGCAGCTGTTTTTGGATCAGCCTTTTATAAAAAACGTTGCTGGAAATATAAATGTCTTTATGACTGAATTCCGGAAGCAGCCTGTCAACCGCCAGCTGCAAGGTGGATTTATTGCTGACGATCCTTTCAAATTGTTTGGGAGATTTCTTTCTCGATAAGGGCCATAGTCTGGTCCCGGTGCCGCCGGCAAAAATTATTGCTTTCATAATATTACCATATAACCATTTTTAACTAATTCAACAAATTTATTGACAAACTTATCTTTAGCAAACTTCTCAACATTGCTTGTTCCAAACTCTTTAACCTTCGTCCTCAAATTGTACTTAATTTTATTAAATCTTTCAATCGCTCTAACTAAACCGTTTTTTTTCTGTTGATTAAAGAACATTCCGGTTTTGCCATCAATAATTGTTTCCGTCGCTCCTCCTTTATTATAGGCGATCACCGGACAACCGAAAAACTGAGCTTCAAGTGAGACTAACCCAAAATCTTCTTCCTGCGGCATGATTAAAGCCTGGGCATTCGAATAAAGACCTCCCAACTCATTGTCAGATAGTTTTGCTAAAAAAGTTATTTTTTTGCCGGCAATTTGTTTTAATTTTTCAGCCTGGCTCCCTTCCCCGACGATAACCAAATTTTTATCTAATTTATTGAAAACTTTTATTGCCAAATCTACTTTTTTGTATTGTTCTAATCTTGAAACAATAAGAAAATACTTTTTATTTTTGAATTGTATTTTTGACTCTTGATTTTTGATTTTTGATATTTGATATTTGATTTTCTTCCAATACTCAATATTAAACCCCGGATAAATTACATCGGATTCTCTTTTGTAATACTTTTTACAACGTTTTTTTACCGTCTCAGATATTGAGATAATTTTATCCGGTCTTTGACTAACAGTTAAATCCCAATTCTCAAATAATTTTAAATAACCGTCAATCAAATAATCAATTGACTTATTCTTGATATAATCTTGACGGTGAGTCCATAAATATCTTGTTGGTGTAAGTAAATAACAAATATGCTGTGTTCCCGGCTTGGTGATTATTGATTTTGCAAATGAAGAAGTGACTGAAATAACCAAGTCGTATTCTGAAAAATTAAACGATTCAAAAACAAAAGGATAAAAAATAAACGATAAAATTCTGCTTTTTTTTATAAAATCGGGGAATTTCTGCAGAAAAGATGTTTTGATCTTCAGGTTTTTTGCCCAGCCGGCCTTTGTTTTATCAAAATATGAAGTATAAAATACCGCTTCAGGAAACATCTCATGAATGTCTAACAATATTCTCTCCACTCCTCCCCACTTGTCGATCCAATCATAGACAATAGCAATTTTTCTGGTTGTTTCATCTTTGATCATAAAGAATATTTTTATATATCTTAACAATTTCATTGGTCATTTTTTCAAAGGAATATTTCTTGATAATATTTCCGTAATCAAAACTTGGTTTTTTTTCTATAAAAATTTTTATTTTGCTGGTAATATCATTTACATCGTTTGGATTGAAAGATAAATAATTATTTCCCAATAGTTCTTTAAAAACGTTAATGTCGGAGGCAATTATCGGACAGTTAAAATAGGCCGCCTCAATTAAAGGCAGCCCAAA
>CAYQTP010000016.1:0-11927 GCA_964420475.1 uncultured Gammaproteobacteria bacterium | reverse complement strand
CAACAATATGGTAGGGGACTCCACCAAATCGATCAAGCAAAACCGCTTTATCATTCCAAAAACGGTAACTGGTGGTAACAAAATGATTATTAGTATTAATAATACGAAAAAATGGAGCGGCAAAAAGAGCCAAAATATAGGCGGAAAGCTGCCAATAAAAAGGCTTATTGATTAACAGTTTTTTTATAAGTAAAAAAATTAGCACGGAAAGGGTCAGGGATAAGATTATTACCGATAACCAATAAGTAGCAATCTGAGAAAGTCCCAAATGCCGGCCGATCTGTCCTAAGATCAGAAATTGCCACATACCTAAGAAAGTCTTAGCTTCATAGTAGTTTGTAAGGATCCAGTGACCATGCCAACCTTGGCTCAATGCCTGCAGATATTGAAAGTAATCAAGATAGTAATGACCGGTGGCCATATAAACTTGTCCGGGAAGAGCGCGGGCGTATCCAATAATGACATTAATGACATTAAAAACGCTAGCAATTAAACCAATATTGAATATGAGAAATATTAATCCAAAATTCATAATAAATTAATATTAACATAGATTACTCACAAGGCAAAGTTTCATTAAGGTATTAAATTCTAGCATGGTAGTCTTAAGATAAATACACGTCTGTAACAAATACAGAATAAGGTAATATTACGGATTAAATAAATGCACTAAAGTCTGTGAGCTATCACAAGTTGTTAATAGTTATTTTACAAGTATTTAACAGTTTGTACAAGCAAAATCCAAGTAGAAATTATAAGACCTTATAGATTTTTACTTCCTTATTTTCATAAATTTTTTTTAAGAAAGAATAAGCTTCTAGGGCACTTGCCTTATAGTTACCGTACCGGTTGGTATCGAGTGAAGAAAGGATTACATAACCAATATTATTCTCTGCAACCAGCTGTTTAGCTTTTTCATTAGACATTAGTCCTTCATAAAACTGATGGGCGATAACTGTTTTATTATTATAATCAGGCGTAGCAATAAAATTTCCCAGATAAACCTTTCGATCGACAATTACCGGCACGATCACGCCCAAGGGGGTGGCAGGAGAGGTTAGAACAGCTTTGTTATCGGATCGAAGCTCAAGAATTTTAATTCCTGTAATTAATTCTTTTGGCAGGTAGCTAAGCGTATTAATTCCTGGCAATAATTTATAATAAACCCAGGTGATAGTTAAAAAATAACCCAGAAGAACTACCACAAAACCTGTAAATAATATTGGTTTTTTGGTCACCAAGTTGGAAACCGTTTTTATTCCTAATACTGCCAAGACGCCAAACAATACGTAAACAACAGGATTAACAAATCGTCCATTGTGACTGCCAAGTAAAACGGCTAAAGGTGAGTAAAAATATATATAACAGACTAATGTAAAAAAGATAAACAAAAATTTTAAAGGAGTCGCTGATTTTAAAAATGATCCTATACCAAAAGGAATAAAGATTAAGATTGGTCCGGCAACGGTAATAAATTCCCAGAACCCTGGATAATTCTGTTGGGTTATTTCCCAAATACTGGCCCTTGTAAAAGAACCGATCGATTGAATAGAAAATTTAATATAAATTGCGGTTGGAATAATAATAGTTAAAATAAGACCCAAAAAAATAATTAATTTTAAAATATTTTTTTTATTATTTTTTAATAGGTACAAATTAAAATAAATCCAACCAACAATTAGAAAACTCGATATTAAATTAATTACCTGAAAAGGAACAAAAGTCAGCATAAATATAAGGAGTAAACCAATAACTAAAGTTTTATATATTAATTGCGGACATTTTAGATTATCAAAACGGGAAATAACTCTGTCTGTTAAAAGCAAAACAAGAATAATTAATATTATTGATATCACTTGGTGGGGTAGAACTCCGAAGCGGTGAAATATACTCATCGGCGCATACCAGTACTCATAAGGAATAATTTTCAGATGATTTTCTATATTGGCAATCTTGACAAAAGGAGTTGCAAATACCGATAAAAGCCAAGCGCTAATTTGTATATAAAATTTTTCATTTGGCAACAATCTTTTTATAAGATAAAAAATTAATAAACTTAAAATAACTGTTAAAACAAAAAGAATAAACCAAAAAGTAAAATATGGAGACCAATGAAAAATCCAAGCAAGCTTTCCCATCAACAGATATTGTCCAAAGGCGATAAACGTTTTTGATTGATCAAAAGGAGTATACGGATTATCAACCAGCCAATGTCCGCGCATTCCCTGGGCGATATGATGAATATAGACGAAATAGTCAAACAGATAATGACCAACCGCTAAATAAGCAGTACCTTTGGTTATATTTAGAGCACCAATAATTACTTTAAGAACATTCAAAAATGCCACAAAGAAAGCCAGGAAAACTACGATAATTAACCTATTTATCTTAACTTTTTTGATTTGCTCCATCTTTAGTCACTCTCCAAATTATTATTGATCGTTTAACAAATATCGGTTTTAAAAAAGAATAACGGCTGATAATATTTGGATCAAAATTATCAAATGATGTAAAGATGACAAATCCGATCCTATTTGTATCAATAAATTTTTTTGCCTCATTTTCAGTCATTTTACCGGTATAAAAAAGATAGGTAATCGCCCGTTTTTTCTCCATATTGGGCGTACCGGTCGGATGGCCGACATAGGCTCTATTGTATGAAAAGATAGGGACGAACATTCCAATTTCTCCATAAGGTCCGGTCAGGACATTAGTTTGGGGAAATTTTTGCAGTAACTGTAAACCTTCAATTATCGGACTGGATAAATATGTCCAGATGGTTTCCGGAGTTGACGGATCAAGTCCGGTTAACCTCCTGTTTAGAAAATAAAAAGTTGAAATAGAGGAATATAAAATCAACATTGATGATATCAATATTATTGCCGATCTGCCGTACTTTTTAAAAAGTGACGATAACTTTTTAATACCAAGAACTGCTAAGACTCCATAAAAAATATAGCTTATTGATGAAAAAAATCGCAGATTATGAATCCCCAGATAGTAGGCAGCCGGTGATATAAATAGACCAAAACTGACCAAAGTAAAGATCATTAGTAAGTCTCTTAAAAAGTTATTTTCTTTTAGATAATCCCAAAGTCCAAATGGAAAAAACAGGACAACCGGTCCAAGGTTCAAAAGGACATACCACCAGGGATCACGGTTCATCCATTTAAGTTCAAAACTTATTCCCCCATAGCCGGGATTGTGTCTCAGGATAAAACCAATCGGGACTATAAGAATCAACAATACCGTATTGAATAATAATATTTTTAAACGGTTTTTTTCAAATTTGATGAAATATACTGTGCTTATTATTAATAAGGTTGGTATTAATGAAATTATAGATAAAGGCGAGAAGGTCATTAATGCTATTAACATTACCGCCACCATGAAGCTTTTTATTAAGACGGTTTTTGTAGATAGATTAGTAATTGTCTGCCAGATTTTATTAATTAAAACAATAATGACTAGTAATAAAAATAATCCCAACGTATGGTATGGAACGACCCCAAATCTCCTGATAAATGTCGCCGGGCCATACCAAAAATCATAAGGATTTAATATCAGTTGACCTTTATTTATTAATATCCGGTAAGCAGGACTACTGAAGATAGCAATGAGGAAAGCAATTATTTTTAGTGAAAAAGTTTCTTTAGAAAGGATTAAATTAATCAAGTAGTAAAATCCGATTAATGTTAAGACGGTCAGAAAAAAAACCGACAGCCAATAGGCCGCAACCGGGGAAAGATGAAAAATCCAGGCAATTTTTCCTAATAATATATAAGGAAAAAAACGCCAGTCAACCGGGCTTATCTCGGTTGTAAAATAATTCATCGGCATCCAACGGCCGGCAATTCCTGCAGCAATATGTTGAAGATATTCAAAATAATCTAAATAATAGTGGCCGGTCGCAAGATAAGTAAAACCTGCCGGTGTTTTAGCTTGACCGATAATTACATGAAAGATGTTAATAGTGGCCACGATTAGAGATATCGTTATAACCGTCAGCCATTGGTGTTTTTTATTTTTCATAATTGATTTTATAGATCGTGACCAAAGGAGTTTGATAAACAGGGATCAAGTAAGAATAAGTGCCGATATCTTTAATACTATTTTCTTTTTCCTGCGGGCCGTAAAAAATATAACTGATATTTTCCGTTTTTAAAAATTCGATCGCCTCTTCTTCGGTTAAATTGCCAATGAAAAATTCATCCGCTTTTATAATTCGATTGTCAAAGAAAGGAGTTTCCACACCATGACCAAGATAAACAAAGTTACCCGAATAGGCAGGTATGTAATTTCCGGCAGTGATTTTTGAAAGGACAACAGTTTGATGATCAGTATTAATTTCCAGCCATTTTAGACCGTTATAAAAATCGTTAAGAGGATACATCACCTGGGGAGGATAGGGAACTAACGGCAAAGTTGCCATTGCCCGCTGTTTAATAAACTGATCCTGAGATTTTATCGAAAAATAAGATTGAGCAAGGCCGTTGATAATAATCAACATAATTATTATAAAAATAATTATTTTTGTAACTCTAATACCCGACCCGACGGATTTCCAAAGTTCATAAAATAAATAAGCTGAAAGAATTGCCAGTGGTATATGATTAGAAGTTTGGACGAATCGCAGCGATTGATAAGGAAAAAATTTGAACAGAACGAAAGCAATAGAGACACCAATTATCCAGGTGACCAATCCCAACATTTCCTGCTTTTTTTTAATGAGAGCCATTAATCCGCCGGCGACCCCAGTAAAAAAAATCGGTCCTAAAGCTAGAATATAATCTTTTATTTCGAAAACCATCATATTTTTTGTATGAAAGTCGATGAGACTTTTCCATGGATAAGTACTTGTAACGGACTGAATATATAGTAAGGGAATAATTATTGCTATAAATATTACGACCGTTTGTTTTATTTTATCAACAATTGAATTATTTGCTAGGGATTTAAACCAAAAATATTTAATCAAAAAATATAAAGTCCAAGAAATAGCAAATAAGATTGCCCCTGACGGCTGAACAAAAACAGAGATAAATAATAAAATGCAAAGTAAAACAAAATATTTTTTATTTTTATCGACCTGACCTAAAAGAATTGTAAAAATAGCAATGAAAATATAATTTACTGTATCGTGGGGAACAAAGCTGATTCTTTTTAGAATGTCCAATTCCTGCCACCAATTCATATAAAATGTAATCCACCATTGATCTTGAAATCGGTTAAAAAGCGGAAAGCTGGCTGTCAAAAAACTTAAGACTACCCCCAAATTTATTAAAGATGTTTTTTTGAGAAAATAGACATTAAGAAAAATTATCATTGATATCCAAAAAACACTGGTAAAAACTCTCAAAAGGTGATAGGTCAGGGTGGGTGTAAGGTTAAAGATTGAACTGATTTTTCCTGACAATAAATAAATCATTACAAGAAATACACCCTTTTTTTGTTGGGGATGATTGTCGTACTTGTCAATAACGGTTTGCCTTCCCTCCTGGCCCTGCCTGATTTTGCTCAAATAGACATTGTAATCGTAAGTATAACTGTGTTCTCCCCAGACCATCGTTCGGTCCGGAGGCAGAAGATTGGAGACGGAAGCTTCATAAATATTCGGCAGAAAACTTAAAAAAAGAAAAGAAAAAGCCAGTAAAAAAACAAAATATTTTTTTAAATATTTCATAAGAATTATTCTTATCATTTTACTGGATTATATAAAAATACTGTTGACAAAATATTGTTTTTTATTTATGATGAAACTCGATTATTATATTTTTTATAACTTCAAATTCATAAATATATGGATACAGAAAAAACAGCTGGTGAAAAGGATGGAGCATTAAATAAATCCAATTTGGTTATTGGTAATTTTGTCGTTTTGATTATATTTGTTCTATTGGTTGGAGGCGTTTATATGTGGGTTTCCAAAAAAAATAAAGCTGGTGAACAGGTTTTTCCAGCGGGGATAAATTATCTTTCTCCAAAGGGAAATGAGGCAAAAAAACCCGTTTTACTTTATGATTTCACTAAATTAGCAGAATCTTCCGACTGGGTTACTTATAAAGGAAAAATTTATCCATTCTCCTTTCAACATCCCAAGGTTTTGACGCCGTTGACTTTTCCCAATGATAAGAGCGATGCCGTTACCTTTAAAGTAAATGAATTACCGCCGGAACAAAGTTTACTGTTTACAGTCGAGGTAATCTCCAGCCGAGATAAAAATTTGGTTGGTAAGCCGGAAGAATTTGCCAGAAACTATTGGAAATTTTTTTCAGGATTAAAGGCTCTCAATAAGATAACAGAAATTACGAACGAAAAAGGAATGAAAGGATATCAGGCTACTTATCAGATCAAAGGAAGCAATGCCGTTACCAGCGATAATTATTTTTTTGTAGTTGAAGGTGATGATGACATCCTCCTTCATTTCGGCGATATTTTTCCGACAGAAGGAAAAGCGGTGCTTAATCGAATGATCAACAGCCTAGAATATCAAAAATAAGCTCTGATATGTATTTTTTACTTCTTTTTTTAGGGTTTGTAATTCGTCTATTGCTGATTCCAGTTCCTGGATTTAAGGCTGATATTGCCTTTTGGAAAGGATGGGGGCTGGCAGTCGCAGATAAGGGAATAATTTGGTTGGTCAATAATACTAATTATAATTATCCCCCCGGTTTTGCCTACATTCTGGATTTAATCAATAAAATTTATAAACTCTTTGCAGATCCTTATAATGTCAGCCAATATTGGATGGATAATAACTTTCTTTATCTATTTTTATTCAAAATAATCATCATTGTTTCAGATATTGGCATTGTCTACCTAATCATCAAAATTTCTCAAAAACTGAAAATGAAATGGGGATGGTTACTGGCAGTTATTTATTTCTTAAATCCGGCGGTCATATTTGACGGAGTTATTTGGGGCCAGGTGGATCAATTCGGCCTTTTTTTATTTCTAGCTGCGATCTATTTTTTCATTGATGAAAAACCAATATTAGCCTCGATAATTTTTACCATCGCCTGGTTAATGAAGTTTCAAAACATTATTTTTATTCCAATTTTCTACCTTTTTATTTATCGGAAATATTCCTTTAATGATCTAATTAAATCGCTTTCTGTCAGTCTTTTAACTTTTGCCATAATTATTTTTCCTTTCTGGTTCCATAGAGAGATGGCCAGTTTATTCAATTTGTTTACCATTAATTCCAACTGGTTTCCCTGGTATTCTTTAAATGCTTTTAATGGCTGGTGGATTGTTTCGGGGCTTGACGGTTTGAAAATTTCCGATAAAACCCTTGTGTTGGGTCTAATTAATGCCAAACAGTTCGGTTTACTATTATTTTGTGCTTTTTATTTTATTGCCGCCTTAAATATGTTTTTAGCAAAAAAGGAGGAAGCATTAAAACAATTCATCCTGTCTTCCGCGTTGGTTGTCTTATCTTTTTTTCATCTACTAACCCAAAGTCACGAACGTTATTTATTTCATCTAGTAGGCTTAGTAATAATCTTTTATTTTTTCAAAATAGAAAAAAAATTAACTCATGTTATCAGTCTATTGTCTATTGTTACCCTAGCAATATTCTTCAATATGTATATCAGTATGGCGTTTAACTATCCCGATCAAATTTATTGGCCGTTCTCTACAGATTTGACACGTTCATTTACCTTATATCTGTCTATCCTGCAGATAGTCATTTTTATTTATATATTTATTAGATATTTCTCAATATTTATCAGAAAGAATTACCTATGGATAATAGGCGTCATAGTTGTTTATTTAGGAGCCCTTTTAATATTAAATTATAATTATCTATTACGTAAACCGATTTCATTGACAAAAATCACCCCTATTGAAACTCAACAAGATTACTTGAAACCAATGATCAATATGACGGTTGAATCGGCGAGGGGAGTCAAATACTGGAATCGACTTTCCAATAACTATTATTTTTATAATCAGGGGATTGGAGCTCATGCAAACTCAATAATTAGTTACAATCTCGGAGGACGGTTTTCAAAATTGATAACTGATTTTGGGATCGATACAGAAGGGGGAGACGAAAACAAAGCCTTTTTTATTATTCAAGGAGACGGGCGTGAACTTTATAGATCAAAACTTAAAGGAAAATATGATTTACCGGAATCAATATCGGTTTCAATAAAGAATGTTAATAAATTAACATTAATAATCAAAGCGGAGGGAACAATTATTAACGGATTACATGCGGATTGGCTAAACCCAGTACTAATAAGGTAATTTTCAATTTTCGAATTTTTAATTTACATTGATTTACTCAATGATTCAATGTTTCAATTGAAAATTGATCAAATGAAAATTTATTGAAAATTGCAAATTGGTAATTGAAAATTATGTTAACAATAAAAAAATATCTTCCTTACGGATTATTAATAATAATTATTTTATTTAATCTTTATCTTTATCGCGGAGAATTTAAAGTTTTATCTGATCCAAATGATAATACTTTTCATTTTTCCCTGATTGATGATGCGAAGAATATTTGGAAACAAGTTTTTAATGGTAAGTTGTCGCCTCTATATTTACTTGACAGCTGGAACGAACGTTGGGCAGAAGGATTCCCCCTTTCGCTTTACTATTCACATTTACCGGAAGCGATAATCTCTCTATTGGGTTTTCTTGTTCCGATTTCAACTTTTAAATTATTTGTCATTATCAGAACATTGTTACTTATTTTGTTGCCGGTAACTTTTTTCTTTGGAGCACAGATCTTAGGATTCTCAGCAGGTTTTGGATTAATTTTTTCTTTTTTTTCTCAAGCAATCTTCACGGACGGGCTTTATGGTTTGGATTCAACTAATTTTCTTTGGCGAGGCTGGGGTTTATTTTCCCAATTATTAGCGATTTTTTTTCTCCCTCTAGCTTTTGCCTATGGAATTGATTATCTTAAAAACAAAAAAAATCTAGGAAAAGCGCTTCTATTTAATTTTTTATTAGCCCAATCTCATTTTGGAATGTTTTATCTGCTGATGTTTGCTTATCCGGTTTATTGGATTTTTTCGTTGAATAAATGGCAGGAAATAGGGAAAAAAATATTGTGGTTTCTTTTTCTGTTAATAGTTTCATTGTCTTATTTCATTTTCCCCTTTTTTCTTACTTCCCAATATCGAAATTTTTCTCTCTGGGATCCGATCTGGAAATTTAATTCATGGGGGTTAAACCAAATAATTATTTGGTTAACCAACGGTGATCTTTTTGATTTTAACCGATTTCCATTTTTAACAATTTTTGTCATTGGCGGTTTACTTTGGGGCTTGGTATCAAGAAATAAATTAATTCGATATTTGGTTGCAGTTTTTGGTTTATATTTTATTTTGTTCCTCGGACGTGGCATTTTAGGACCCTTGACAGATCTTATTCCCGGCTTAAGCGAGTACCATCTTCACCGGGTTATTGTCATGTTTCAGTTCTTCGGTTTATTGATTGCCAGTGGCTGGTTGCTTGATTTACTTCAATTATTAAACAGGCAAAAAAATTTATTTTTAATGATATTGGCAGTAAGTTTAGGGTTATATTCCGTTTATTTAATAGAAAAACCGATAATTAACTATGTTAAGGACAATGATATTTGGATTGAAAGATCCAATATTGATTATCAAAAAAATATTAATGATTATCGGGTAATAACCGATTTCCTGAGAAAATTACCTTCGGCAAGAGTTTATGCCGGACGGCCGGGCAATTGGGGAAGAGAATTTAAGATCGGCGACACTCAAATTTATATGGCCTTAGCCCAGGATGGTTTTCCGATCATCGGCTTTTTGCCGCAAAGCTGGTCGCCTAATTCCGATGCGGAACAATTTTTTAATGAAGAGAATCCAAAACATTATGAACTCTATAATGTTGGTTATCTCGTTATGCCTGCTGAAAAAAAAGCTCCGGATTTTGCCAAGTTAATTATAAAAAAAGGCAGACTTAGTTTATATAAAATTAATTTAGAAGGTTGGTTTACAATCGGCAAAAGTAGTCTGGAAGTGGTAACAAAGAAAGTTAATCTGATTAATATAGTCCATCTTTGGTTCAACAGTCCAATGTTTAATAATAAGGATTATCCCATCATCTCACTAAATAATGAAAAGTCAACGTTCGTTGATAGAACAATAAAAATGTCCGGACAGAACAATTATGATATTAGTAAAAATATTTGGAAGGAAAATCCTTTTTTAGTGAGAGAAGAAAAATTAAATGACTTAATTATCAACAGAACTGAAGGAAAAGATCAGCGGAGTTATTATACTAGTTTTCATTTGAAAAGCCAATGTGATAACTGTATTTTAATTTTAAAGCAAACTTTCCATCCTGGTTGGAAAATTCAAGTCAATGGAAAAAATCAAAAATCTTTTCCGGTCTTTCCATTTTATATCGGAGTCCAAATAAATGACCCGGGGGATTACAAAATAATTGCCAGTTATCGACCTTCAACTTTCAAGACATTTTTATTAATAATAGGAGGATTAGTCTTTCTTTTAATGTATAAGAAAATTTCAAATAAAGTTTGAGGCTCTAATTCAATTCAAAAATAGCATTTATTTTCGTGAGAATTAAACTTATTGCGACAAATATTCTGGCATAATTCTCCGTTGTTAGACTACTGTATATATTACGCTTGACAAGACCATCTTAACTCATCTATAAATAAATTATGAGCCACTTTAACTGTAAAACATCTAATAAATTTGTAAAACACTTGTAAAAATTTGTAAATTTTATTAGATAAGTTGTTATAAAGCACTAAATATAATGGAAAAGACATACGGGGTCAAACAAATAGCCAGTATTCTCGGATACTCAACCAACAGCATCTATACCTTTCTAAAAGCGGGAAGAATCGTCGGAATTCGGGTCGGGAAAGGCCGGTATCGCATTTCCCAAGAAGAACTTGACAAACTTCTTCACCTAAAAAAAACTCAAGAAGTTCCACCGACCTCGACATCATCGGTTCAACCATTCATTCAATCAACAGAAAGTCCTTCTAAATTTGAAGAAATTCTGACCTTAGACAAACATTTAGAAAAAAATAATGAGAAAATTCCTTGTCTTTTTGATTGGTTTGTCAGTCTCGTCTCAATCATTATTGGTTTAACGATGATCCTATTTGTCCACAGCTTTGAAGGATTTTCTGAAATCGGGTTAATGCAATTTTTAATTCCAATTAAAATTAACTTTTTAATCGCCGGTATAGGTTTATTTTTAGTAAATATTTATAATTGGACCCGCAACAAGTGGTATTTCATCTTCATGTTGATAATTTTTTTAAATCTTTTTATTTTTTCACTGATGTTATTTTTTAGCAAAGACTTAGTGGGTTTTACTGTTTTCGCTTTAATATTAGTGATGATATTTTTTCACTTAATTTTAAATCTTCGAGGAACAGTTAGTTTTGCCACATATGTCAGTCTATTAACAATAATTTTACCCGTCATATTGATAGCTTTTCCGTCGACAACTAATCTTATTAAATTAAGTTTTATTTCTTCCTGGCCTCCGATCCTAGGAGCAATATTTTGGTTGATATTAGCTTGTGCAATTAATGTAATAATCTGGGTGGTACAAGACAAACAAAAACCTCTTTTTTTAATTAGTCTTTTTATATTTAATTTAATCCTTATTTATATTGCTTATTTATATGCGACTCAACTTTACTGGGGTAGATCCTTGATCATTATATTAATATTTCTAACAACCGTCATATCGTCCTTTTGGCATAAATTGAATTTTAAAGATGAAGCAACAAGAGAGACAGTTATTAATATTTTTGGCGACTTATTAATAATTTTTTTAGCAATTATTTCCATTATTTGGGCAGTCCAAAATAATATTCAGAGTTATGCCCGCAATGAATCAATCAATAAATTAAATTATGGAAAGATCTTAATAGAAGCGACAATCAC
>CAYQTP010000015.1:7087-12072 GCA_964420475.1 uncultured Gammaproteobacteria bacterium | reverse complement strand
GGCTATTATCATAATGAAGTTGGCAACGTAATTATTCTAGGAATTTTGATTTGTTTCTATCTATTTTTATTTAAAAAAAAGAATGTTTTTATTGCTTTATTATTATTTTTTCTCCCATTTTTTATCTTTTCCTATTCCAGGTCGGCCTATTTGGCAATAATTGTTGTTGGAACAATTTTATTATTTATCAAAAAGAATTGGCTTCTTGTTGCTCTGATAATATTAATAACAGGCCTGTTTTTTGTGACAACCAAAGAAGTTAATAGATTTTTTCCTACAACCGTTAGAAAATTTGTAGAAAAAAGACTATTACTTCCAAAAGAAAAAAGTTTTACGGGGAAAAGGCAGCAGCATTTTTATTACGCTCTATTAGCAGCGACAGAAAACCCTTTTTTCGGAATCGGGCCAAATAACCTCTATTCTTTGACAGGAAAATATCAATTTAATTGGGAAGAACAGACAAATACGGCTCATAATTTCATCTTGGATATTATTGCGGAAAACGGAACACTGGCAGGAATAAGTTTCTTGATGTTTTTAGCTCTTCTTTTTATCAAAATGAAAAAAAATCTGTATTATTATCTTTTTTTCTCTTTAACTTTGATCTTTCTCTTTGATTTTAGCTATAGATATCCTTCAGTGTTTTTATTTTGGATTATTCTAGCAGCAATATCACTTCCTCATGACAAAGATAATTTAAAAATTAACAATGCAGCTATTTTATTATCAATAATTACTCTTTTTATATTTAGCCAAATAATTTTAATAAGTAAAGGTTTGTATAATCTGGGGCTGGTTGATCTTTCACTAAAAATATACCCTTTGAATAAAGAAACCTACAGAAAAGTGATTGAGGCTAATATAAGACAAGGGGAAAAAACAGAGGCCTTAAAAAATATAACTAAATTTAACTCAGTTTTTAATAAAGGATCCAATGTTAATCTGAATATTGGAAAATATTATGAAGATCTGAATGAAAAAAAACAAGCGATCTATTTTTATGAAAAAGCGGTTTATGACAGGCCGCTTTTAACTTCAACAATTTTAAGCAAAATAGTTTTTCTAAACGTTTCTCTTTATGGAGAAGACGTTGGCAGAGTGGAAACGGAAAAATTTATCAATCAATTCAAAAAAGATGTTAAAATTCCCAAAAACAGCGACGTCGAGAAAATAATTAAGAATTATTGTTATGATTATAAGCTGAAATGCCAGTAACCTTATTTTACCTCTCTTTTATACTGATAAGACTTCCCCCGTTATTATTGCCATTAGGTTTGTCAAGCCACATTATTTTTAGATTGATTAATCTGATTATTTTAATAAAACTAATTTTTTTTGATAAAAAACACATTTTTTTTAGAGGGATAACGGTTTTTTTAACAATATTTTTTGTTTTCCAGTCTTTATCGGTTATTAACGCTATAAATATTAATACTTTCTTATATTTTTTTGAGAGGCTGATCACCATATCCGTTTTCACGTTAGTAAGTTATTTGCTAGTTATTAATAATAAGCGGGCCAATACAATAATCAACTCAATCAATTTAACCGTGATAATTAACGTACTTTTTGAAATGGCAATGTTTTTTTCTCCATCCCTAACAAAATTTCTTTATAATTTTATTCACCAGTCAGTCCTCGATATCTTTGTTTTTAACGTCAACAGAGGAAGATTATATTTTGAGTCTTATGGGGAAGTTTTTTTGCCGGTGATTTTATATTTATTTGTTATAGAAAAGAAATTGTTAAGGAAAACAATCTATTGGTTGGTAGCTGTCGGAATAATCTTACTGGCTTTTTGGTCAAACTATCGGGATAGATTTGTCGTTGTCTGTTTCTCATTATTTGCATCTTTAGTCTTATTCAAAAACGACCTTTTTAAGGTAAAAATAAAACAAAATATCATCCTTTTATTTATAACAGTATTAATTTTTTTAGGCGGGTTTTTTTATATCTATCAGGTAAAAGGATATTCGGTTATTAATAGATTATTGCTTCAAGATAAAGAAGAGGATGTTAACAGCTTGGCTTCAAGAAGAATATTAATTAACGAGGCTTTATCAATTGGAAAACAGTCTCTTTTTACAGGTGTCGGCTTAGGTAATTATTACGACCATCTCCCATCATTTATGAAGAATCGAAGATACCGGATGACCGGACAAGATAAAACATTTTATGATGCAACCTTGCTTTACCCGCATAATCTATTTGCCCAAATATTTGTTGAAACAGGATTATTAGGATTATTATCCTTTATATTCATCCTTGGATTATTTATTAAAAAAGATTTTAAAATATTAAAAGGGGATAAAGATATTTCCAAGGCCCTGATTATCTCTTTCTGGGCTCTTGTTTTATATGCAATGTTTAATCCCCGCACCTACCTGACATTTTATGTTAATTTTTTTATTTTAAGAATATTAATCGAAGTATTTAAAAATCATTCAATTCGGGAAACGATATAATTATTAAAACTAAAATGATTGGTAATAATATTGATATTCTTGCCAGGAGCAATGACCTTGTCCTCAGCAAAAACCAGTTGATTGTTAACTTCTTTTAGTTTTATTTTTCCTTTAACAGTTAAAACACTGCCATTTTCAGAAATTTCTTTATTAACTACTTGGAATACCTTATTTTCCCCATCAAAGTAATAATCACCGGCTTTTATTGCTTCATATTCCCACAAAAAAGGACTTTCCTTAGTTAAATAGATGGTTTTTTCAATATATTGATCATTAATGGGTTTTTTAGAAAAAGAAACAACTGTTCCCGAAATCTGAACGTCGGATAATTCAAGATCAATCGGGGCTCCAATAGCGATAATCGAACGGTTAAAATAGTAATGATTAGAGTTTTTACCTTCGGTTACCTTAAGTTTTAACGTTAAATAAGTATTATATTGATCAACAAACTGGTTGTTTACACCCGAAGTAAAATAAGGATAATATTGCACTCTCAAAACCTTAACAGGGAGCTTATTATCTGAATCGGACGCTTTTTTTATTGAATTAATAAGCCATGAGGGGGGTTCAGCCGTAGCGGCCCACCATAGACCCTGACCCAGCTTGACCTTGACATAGATATATGTTTGCTTATTATTGAATAACCTATAAAAAGAAACAAAAGAAACAAAAACGATTAAAAAAGCAAAAATTAATAAAAAGTAGTTTTTTTTGATAAAATAAAACAACTTTTTCATAACTAAATTATACTATAATTCAAACCATCAGTATGGATGTTACTCAAACAGTCTATTTGAATATTGCCGGATTTAATATTCAGATTTTTTTCCATAAAACCAAGTGGGAGTTTGTTTATAAAAAATTTATAAAGGAAACCTTTAAATATTATCAGGGATTTATAAATCAAAATAAGCCCAGGAAAATAGATTATTTTATTGATCTTAAAGAAACTTCGTCATTATTAACTATAATAAAAAAACCTCAAAGTTATTTTTTTAATCTGTTTGATAAATTAGGAAAAAATAGAATTGCAACCTTCTACCAAATTAGTCTGATTCAATTCCAAATGATTTTAAGGGAAATTTTACTAGAACTTTTGGCTAATAATCAAGGTTTTATTATGCATGGATCAGCGGTAGGAAAAGATAATATTGGCTATATTTTTACCGGAAGAAATGGTGCTGGAAAATCAACCGCCATGAATTTGATTAATCCTAAGTATTCTGCTTTGGCTGATGATACGGTCATAATTAAAAAAGAAAACGGACGGTATTATTTATATCAGACACCTTTTATTGAGAAAAATAACTGGGTAAAAAAAGGACAAAAAAGATATCTTATCAATAAAATTTTCTTTTTAAGAAAGGCAAAGTTTTATAAAATAGACAAAATAGATAATAAAAATCTTTTAACTCAGAAACTAATTAGTCAGTTTTGGACTAAAGATGAAATAAAAAATAAACAATTTAAAACTCTTATGAAATTTATTTCCCAATTTAATAGTTTTTATTATTTATATTTTGCTAAGAATAGAAATAAATTAAGGGCGCTTTTATGAAATATAAGATTAATAAAGGTTTTATTACTCAAAAAATGGGGAAAAAAATGACTATCTTTGATGGTGAAGCATCAACTTTGTATACCTTTAACGAAACCGGTTCATATATCTTTGCCAAAATAAAACAGGGAACGGAAAGTGACAAAATTATTGACAAATTAGCTTTGGGATTTAATATTAATAGGCAAAGAGCCAAAAAAGATTACCTTGAATTCATTAATGTTTTGATAAAAAATAAGATAATTTCTTCTTTAAAGCAAAAAAAACCAGGTAAATAACCTGCGGATTGAAAAAAACGAACACTCTAATTATTAACGGACGTGGAGAAAGAAAAAAAATATTTTTGAAACGGTTTACTCCTGCTTCAAGACGGGATTCGTCATCAAAAATATTTAAATTTTTATAGTTTATAAAGCTTTTAAAGTTAATAAAATCGGGGACAGACGTTGAATAATATTTTTTCAATAAAAAAAATACCGGTCCGATATAATTTTCTAAATAATAATCGTTAATTGTGGTTTTAATATCAATCCAATCCTGTTTTTTTAAGTGAGATTTACGGATAATTTTATCCAGAAAATCCAATCTAAAAGCGCCACGGAAATTATGGTGGAAAAAATGAAGAGCGAGATAGAGTATTAAGTATTTAGTATTTAGTATAGAAAATCGCTCATGATTAATTATTATTTGCTGCTTTGTTTTTATAAATTCACTGGTTAATTGATCAATTAGTTTTTGAGGATAGAGAGCGTCAAGAGAACCTAATTGTATCATCAAAAAGACCGGTTCAATATGAATATCAAAAACAACCGGAATTCCGTTAATTATTTTTAAAAAAGAAGCCTCGATCTCTTTATTTTTTAATTTACCTTGAGTTGGAGAAAGATCATTTCTAACTTTTTTATAGCCAAATGTCAAAAGTATTTTTTCTGCCTTATCAAAATCTTTCTTGTCAACCAAAA
>CAYQTP010000015.1:0-7077 GCA_964420475.1 uncultured Gammaproteobacteria bacterium | reverse complement strand
AGCCACCGCTTTGGACTTGTATCCGATTTTTTTTCTTCCTTTTCTTATTAACTGACTTGTAGTCGGCATAAATTCTTTTTGGATGTGAGCTTTCAAAAAAAAGATGAAGCGGCAGACCTTTCAAAAAAACAAAGTCCACGTTTTCTTTTTCCAAAGCCTTTTTTATTTTAACTACCTCCTGAAAATATAAGGTAGACTGGAAAAGATAAAGATCTTCAATATTAATGGTCTTTCCCTGTCTTTTAATTTTTATTGCTTTGGCAATGACCTGGCTTGGATAGATTTTCCCGTCAGAGAGAAGGTTATTGTCCCCTTTAGTGATAAGATAACTTTTAATTTTATAGATAATTCTATGAGTGAAATAATGATGATTTTTTTTAACCAGAATAACGTCATTATTCTTTAAACGATTAAAGTAGGTTTTATTAAAATAAACAATATCCTCTGAAAACAAAACAGGTAGCATACTTATTCCTTTTATTTTTAAGAAGAACTGACGTAACCTAAAAACATTCTTTATACGATATATTATCGTCATCAAAACAAAACTAATTATAATAATTAACTAACATGGAATATGGCAGTCAACACCACATCCTGGTCCACATACGTCCCCACAGCTATAGTAGCAAGCTGCGAGAAACATATTTGCCTCATCTTTATAGGGGATTCTTCGAAAAAACATATTCAAAGTAATTATTTTTATTTTTATTTTTGGTTGTTGGTAGACCTTTTTTTTCATATTTATTTATCGGTAAACAAATACATCAATAGTAACAATATGATCTCTAACGTCGTCTACATCAATAACCCTTAATTTATCATTGACCTTGACATCTTGCATAGAAATTGAAGTTTGAATATCACCCTCAACCAAGTAAAAATTAAGATCATCTGTTTTTTCTTTAGGCCACAGATAAGACATCAATTGAGTTCCTTGTTCATCAATAATCTTAAAAAGAACATATCTTTTATCAGTATACTCACTAATTTCTTTCAAAAAACCATTAGTTTCAGTTTTAATTATGAGCTTTTGGTTTTTGTTTCTAGTAATGTTAGATAAATAACGGATATTTGCTTCAGTCAACAAGGCATTTTTCGGTAATGAAGGTGATGGGCTTGGAATTGGTTGGTTTTTTGGAGAAACAAGCGTTTTTGGTTGATTTTTTGAAGAATAAAAAAAATAACCTACCTCTCCTATTACAACGATAAATAAGATGACAAAAAGAACGGTGAGAATTTTATTAAACATATATCATTTTAAGTTTAAAGATAAGTTTGTTTCAAGTCAAGTGATACAATTTGCCCTTTTTAATTTAAAAAGTATTTTATTCATAACCCTGTTTTTGGATATTAAAATACTTGGCATAGATGCCTTTTTGTAAAACCAAATTTTTGTGTTTCCCTTCCTCAACAATCCGGCCGTTTTCCAAAACGTAAATTTTATCAGCCATTCTTACGGTTGAAAAACGATGGGAGATAAAAATCAGTGTTTTTTTCTTGTAAGTACGCTTCAAATTATTAAAAATTTTAAATTCAGCCTGGGCGTCAATGTTTGAAGTTGGTTCATCAAGGACCAAGATGGGGGCGTTGCGGTATAAAGCCCTGGCGATAGCCAGCTTTTGCCACTGACCGACTGAGATTTCCTCTCCATCTTCAAACCAGCGGCCCAAGATCTGGTCTGTTTTTTTTGGCAGTTTCAAAAGGTCGCTGCCCTGAGCATCTTTAAGCGCTTCATTAACGCTTTTTTTATTAACGTTTTTTATGTCGCCGAATTCTATATTCTCTTTAACGGTCAGATAGTACTTGGCGAAATCCTGGAAAAGAACCCCTAAATGCCGATACCAGTCATCAAGACTGATTTTTTTCAAATCATGATCGCCAATCAATATTTTCCCCTCAGTGGGATCATAAAAACGGAAAAGAAGCTTTATAAGAGTAGTTTTCCCGGCTCCATTGGGGCCGACGATCGCAATATCCTGGCCGGTTTTGATCGTTAAATTAATATTTTTCAGTACAGATTGTTTGCTTCCAGGATAAGTAAAGGAGACATTTTCAAATTTTATCTCCCGGGGAATTATTTTTTTTAATCTTTTGGAGATCTTATTGGTTTTTACCTTATTTTTCAGATTAAGAAGTTTAAAATAATCCTCAACATATAGATTGTTGTCAACAATACTCCCCATATTCACAAGCAGGCTGGAAGTTTGTCCGGTGAAGGTAAAAAGGGCATTAAGAAAAAAGGTAAAGTCACCCAAAGTAAATTTTTTTGCAAAGATCACCTGATGGACAAAATCTTTTAAGAAGAAAAAAATTAATCCCGGAATTAAGAAAGAAGCGATCGTCGACAAAAAAACATATTTCATGATCGGCTTTCTGTACTGGTCAACCACTTCGTTTTGAATTTTTTTGGTTTTATTAAGAAAAAAATCTTTTAAATCATAAATTTTTATTTCGGCTAAGGTATTGAAGTTAGTAAAAAGATAACGCATATACCAGAGATAGTTAATTTTTTTGGAGTTTTGAGTATAGATCGACCAATAAATATTGCCATAACGGGCCCGGAAATAATAAAGAGGCAGAGAACAGATAAATAGAACTAAAAGATATGATGGATTAAACTGCCAGGCAATAATAAAGGCCAATATCAGTGATGCAAGATTAAAAATAATAAAATTGACCATCCTGAGATTTTCATAAAGCCTCCAGTTATAAGTGTCTTCGACTTTGGCAATCAGATTCCTGGTTTCTCCGTTCTCCAAATTGGAAAAATCCAGATGAGCCAATTTTTCCATAAACTTCCGGGTCAAAACATTTTGGAACTTAGATCTTAAGATATATTCAAAAAAATAGACATTTAATGTGTTTGTAAAAAAACGGGACAAATATTCAGAAACTAAGTAAGAAGCAACAATAATGAAAACAAAAGCAGTTTTGTTATTTACTAAGCCTTGAAAAACTTGATCAATCATCAACTTATAGAGAAAATAAACAATGAAAAGAAAAACTACCGAGATTAAAGAAGTGGCGAAATAACCGATGAGAAATTTTTTGTCTTCATTCCAGGCGATTTTTAATAGAGAAAAAAGATTAGCAATGATTTTCCGGGTTTTATTCATGACGTCATATATTATAATAGAAAATATATGACAGCAAGACCGAATAGGCCATCTTGGGACAAATATTTTATGATGATGGCAGATGTCGTAAAAAGCAGAGCCGACTGTACCAGACGCCAGGTGGGAAGTTTAATCGTCAGAGATTTCAGGATCATCTCGACGGGTTATAACGGGACGCCGCATAAAATAAAAAACTGCAGCGAAGGTGGTTGCCTTCGCTGTCTTAGGCGCGATAAAGGGGAAATCAAAGGTTATGAATATGAAGAAAGCTGTGTTTGTATTCATGCAGAACAAAATGCAATTATTCAAGCCGCCTATCAGGGAGTATCAACCAATGGAGGAACTCTTTATTCAACAACCAATCCCTGTTCCAGCTGCGCTAAAATTATAGCCAATGCGGGAATTATTAAAGTTGTTTGTAGAATAGAACATCATGATCTGGAAGGAATAAAACTACTTAAGAAAGCAGGAATTATAGTTGAAATAAAATAACAATAATTATTTAGAACTATGAAATATATATTATTAGCTTTATTCATATTTTTTTTCCTCCCTTTTTCAATTTTTGCCGCTGTCCCAAATAATAAATTTGGCATTCATTTAGCTCAACCCAATACTGAAGAATTTTCCAAGGTTAAAGAATTGGTCAATTCCAACGGCGGTGACTGGGGATATGTAACTTTGATTATTCAGGAAAATGACCGAAATATTGAGAAATGGCAGAATATTTTTAATCATCTTCGCCAAGATCATTTAATTCCAATTATTCGATTGGCCACCAAGCCGGAAGGTGAAAATTGGCGCCGGCCGGAAAAACAAGAGGCCCAAGGCTGGGTTGACTTTCTTGATTCTTTAAACTGGGTAGTAAAAAATCGATATATTATCTTATTCAATGAACCCAATCATGGCAGCGAGTGGGGAGGGGAAATTGACGAAAAAAGCTATGCTGAAATTTCTCTCGAATTTGCTAAAAAATTAAAGGAAAAAAATCCGGACTTTTTTGTTATGCTGGCAGGATTTGATGCCTCAGCTCCGTCGTGGCCGCCCGGAATAGAGGATGAGGAAGTCTTCCTGCGTAAAATTATTAATTTTCAATTATCAATTTTCAATTATATCGACGGTTGGTCTTCCCACTCTTATCCAAATCCCGATTTTTCCGGAAGCCCATATACAAGTGGTCGTGGAACAGTCAGAACTTATGAATGGGAATTAGGACTGTTAAAAGAATTAGGGGTGAATAAAGAATTACCTGTTTTTATTACAGAAACCGGCTGGAAACGGGGGAATGAGAATACGGTGGCAGATTATTTTCAGACGGCTTTTGACCTAATATGGCTGACTGATGATCGAGTTAAAGCAGTCACCCCATTTGTCTTAGACTATCAAGGTGAGCCGTTTTTAGGGTTTTCCTGGAAGAAATATAATTCGCAAGATTTTTATCAACAATATTTTACGGTACAGTTGATGTCAAAAATAAAAGGTGAACCGGAGCAGAGAGAAAAAGGATGGATTAATTATAAGTTGCCGACCGATTTAGTCGTTCAATCGACTTATAATTTTAAAATTAAGTTAAATAATTTGGGCCAGGCGATATGGGACAAAGATAACGGTTATCAGATGAAATCGGATGAAATCGGATTAAATCAGTTAAAATCAATTAAATATTTATTTGATGATTTGAAGGACATTAATCCTTTTGAGGAAAAAGAAATTTATTTTACTCTAAAAACAGAAGAAAACTTGGGTAATAAAAAAATTAAATTTGTTTTACAAAAAAACGACAAAATTATTCTGGAAAGTGAAGATTGGAAAATAAATATTTTACCTTTGCCGTCAATACAATTTGAAACCAATTTTTTACTATGGAGAAATGGCAGAGGAAATGATTATGAAATTCAGATCTTTGATGTCGATGACAGGTTAGTTTTCAAAAAAAAGAATCTATCGGTTGAAAAAGGAATCGGAGAGTTAAAGAACATCCAGAACATTGCCCTTGATGAACTTTATCGGGTAGTTCTCCTGAAGCCTTATCATTTACCGAGACAAGGGTTTGTTGTTTTCAAAAAAGATAATAATAAAATAAAATTTAAATCACTGCTCCCGTTGGATTTTAATAACGATGGTGCTTTCAACTTCAAAGACTTTCTTAAACTAATCGGACGCTGAATTTTTTACTTCCTCAACTTCTCGACAAATTTTTCCAACCGGTCAAGGCCTCTTTTAACATGTTCCATGCCGGTGGCAAAGCTTAGACGGATAAACCGGTCGTCGCCAAAAGCAATACCAGGAATAGCCGCCACATAAGCATCTTCCAATAATTTCTGGCAAAACACCATTGAACCTTTAACTTGGTCACTGTAAAATCTGGAGACGTTGGCAAAGACATAAAAAGCACCATCAGGTCGAGAGGCAATCATACCATTTATCCTGTTCAACCGCTCTATCATAAAATCACGGCGTTTTTTATACTCATGGACCATTTTAGCCACATGATCTTCACTGCCGTTAAGAGCGGCTAAGGCCGCCTTTTGAGCGATAGAACAGGGATTTGAAGTAGTATGGTCTTGCAATCGGACAGCCGCCTTAATAATTTCTTCTTCAGCGGCTGCATAACCGATCCTCCAGCCGGTCATCGCGTAAGATTTTGAAACACCGTTGACTACAATTGTCAGTTTTTTTATTTTTTCATTAATCGAAGCAATACTGACATGTTTTTTACCATAAATTAGTTTTTCATAGATCTCATCGCTCAAAATATAGATATTATTTTTTAAACAGATTGAAGCAATCTGCTTTAGTTCTTTTTCTTCGTAAACTACGCCTGACGGGTTTGCCGGTGAGTTCAGGATGAGCATTCTGGTTTTTGGGGTGATCGCTTTTTCCAAATCCTGGGGGTTAATTTTTAAATTATTAGTTTTTAAAAAAACACATTTACCATCAGCAATTTTTACCATTTCTTCATAGCTTACCCAATAAGGAATAGGAATAATTACCTCATCATCCGGATTAATTAGAACCATAATGGCATTAAATAAGGCCTGCTTGCCACCGGTCGAAACAATAATATTTTTTGGCTCATAATCAAGCCAGTTATCCCGACGAAGTTTAGCACAGACAGCCTCTTTTAATTCTATAATTCCGGAAGTAGCTGTATATTTAGTAAAACCTTCGTCAATGGCTTTTTTAGCCGCCTCTTTGATATGGAACATCGTATCAAAGTCCGGTTCGCCAGCAGCAAAAGAAATGACGTCCAAACCTTGTTTTTTCATTTCCTTGGCTTTGGCGGTAATTGATAAAGTGAGAGAAGGGTTGATATTTTGAGCCCGTTTAGAAAGTTTCATATAATTTTTGGTCCGGAACTGATAATTGATTGATAAACCCCGGGAAATTTTTTAATGTTCTTAACAAATAATTGAGCCAATTTTTTAGCACTATCATAATATAAGCTTTTATCGGTCCAAGATAAAGAGGGATCCAGAATCTTTTGATCAACATTTGGAACTGATAGAGGAACATAAAGATTAAATATTCTATCATGACGGCATTTAACCTTATCAAGTTTTCCTGAGAGAATTGCCATGATTATATTACGTGTTTCATAAATCGGAATCCGGTGACCGATTCCATAACCGCCTCCGATCCACCCGGTATTGACTAAAAAAGCAGTTGTTTTATATTTTTTTAAATATTTTTTCAAAAGGTTCAAATAAACCATCGGTTTTAACGGCATAAAAGGTCCGCCAAAATAAGCAGAAAAAGTCGGCCTTGGTTCTTTAATACCGCGTTCGGTCCCGGCTAATTTTGAGGTATAACCGGAGAGAAAATGATAAGTGGCCTGATTCAGATTTAAATGGGCAACCGGAGGGAGAACGCCGGTTGCATCGGCCGTAAGAAAGATAACATATTTAGGTTGTTCACCCATTCCAGCTGGAACAGAATTTTTTATATATTCCAGGGG
>CAYQTP010000014.1:10382-12864 GCA_964420475.1 uncultured Gammaproteobacteria bacterium | reverse complement strand
TGTGGGTGCGGATGGAATCGAACCATCGCTCTGTTCTTTATCAGAGAACTGTTTTACCATTAAACTACGCACCCTAAAAACGCACAAAAATTATAGCATATTTTTACATAGTTTTTATATATAATAAAAGCAATAAATATTAAACTGTTTTAATATTTATAATTTAATTTATGCTTTACTTCTCGGAAATTTTTGGAAAAAAAATCTATACCGAAGATGAAATTTATATTGGTCATTTGGAGGATTTTATTTTTTTGGTGGCGGAAAATCCGATAGTAACTAAAATTGTTATCAGGGACAAAACCAATCAAAAACAGATCATATCCACCGATTATCTATTAAAAATCGATAAATCTTTAGTGATAGAAAAAGATTTTTTGGTCACCTATCTTGAAGAAAATGAACTTTATTTGGTTAAGAATTTATTAGATAAGCAGATTATTGACCTAAAGGGTAATAAAATAGTCCGTGTCAATGATGTGGCCTTACAAAATAAAGGAAAATTATCGATTGCCGGCGTGGACGTCGGGGTTTTGGGAATATTCCGCCGTTTAAGAATCGGTGCCGATAATTTATATAAGATTGCGGCATTTTTTAGATTTAAATTAGCTTCCCAATTTTTGTCCTGGGCCGATATCCAGCCTTTAGAACTAATGCGCGGTAATGTCAAATTGAGAAAAAAAGAAGAAAAATTAGAAAAGATAAGACCGGAAGATCTGGCTGATTATTTGGAAAAAACCAATGTAATTAATGCCAGGAGATTTTTAAAGATATTGGATACGGAAAAGGCTGCAGAAGTGATTGGAAAATTAAATATTAGTTACCAGACCGCTATTTTTAAAAATTTTCATATAGATAAGGCGGCAAAATTAATTTCTTTTCTGGATCCGGATGAGGCGGTTGATGTCCTTTTGACTCTGTCAAAAAAAAAGCGGGAAGAAGTACTTCAAAAATTAAGCCCAAAGGTAAAAGAGAAAATTCTTTATCTTTTTAAACTCTCAAAAGATCCTATCGGCGCCTTAATAACGACTGAATATTTAACGGTCGGGCCTGAAGATACCGTTCGTCAGGTGATTGATATTATTAAAAAAGAAACGGCTGATTTTTCTACATTATATAACGTTTATGTGGTTAATAAGGAAAAACAATTATCAGGGGTAGTCAGTCTATATGAAATATTAAAACAGGATCTGGATGTTCCCTTATATAAATTTATGATCCAAAATTTAGTAGTAATTCATTTGACTACACCAATAGAGATCGCTATGAAAAAATTTTTAAAGTACCGCCTGTCAGCACTGCCGGTCATTAATCAGGAAAAACGGATGGAAGGGATCGTCAACTTTGACGATGTCACCAATTATGTTTTGGAAAGGTTAAAATAATTTATGAAAAAATTAGTTGTGGTTGCCGATTGGGCCAGCGATAGCTTAACTTGCACCGAAGTCGGATTGGCAGTGGAAGGTTTTTTAAAAAGTGAGGAAAAACCAAATTTTTATTTTGTCGCCTCGACGCCATCGACTATTCATACGGGTTTTTTGATAAGTCAGGTAATAACGACCGAAGAGAGATACGGCCACCCGTCGGAAACAGTTATTTTTCAAAATACCGATCCCCGGCTTTTTTCTAAAGAAAAATTGGAAAAAGCTAAAGGAGCCGATCCCCTGATAATAAAACTGAAATCAGGAATTTATCTGACCGGACCTAATGCCGGCTATGATTTTTCCTTTATCAAAGATAAAATTGATGAGCTTTTTATTTATCGGGATGTTAATGAAGAGGGGCAGTTCCATTCGCGCGACTTATACGCAAGAATATCGGCTCACTTAATGGAAGACCTGGAAGATGAAATGGAAATGGAGGAAATTTCCTCAAATATAATTCCGGAAATAGATAAATATTACATAGCCCACATAGATAACTTTGGTAATATGAAAACCACGATAAAAAAAGAAGTTTTAAAAGGAAAATATGAATACGGCGACTTGGTAAAAATAAAAATCGGAAAAACTGAAAACAATGCCAAGTTTGCCGATAGCTTATTTGGAGGATCGCTTGGTGAGCTGGTAATTTACCCGGGTTCTTCAGGACCGGTTGATGATCGGTTTTTGGAGATCAGCGCCTGGCAGCATTTTGACGAGGAAAAACCAAAAACAGGCAAGGATTTTTTTTCTAATCCGAAACCGGGAATGGAGATAGAATTAAAATGATTTAATTAGACCGGGCGGGATTTTCTTCTCTTCATCAACTTCGAATCAATGACGGAGCGGCGAAGAATTGACATCGCTTCAGCACGTTCCTTTTCGTCATTTGACTTGGAAAGAATATGTTTAGCTTCTTCGACGGCTCGATCGGTCAGATCGCGGTCAATTTCATCTTGTCCGTAAGCTTTCGAAACCAGGACGGTGACAGTTTCCCCGTTGGTTTCCAGATATCCGCCGCCGATAGCCAGCGCATCCTCGTTATTATCAATTCTTATTTT
>CAYQTP010000014.1:0-10282 GCA_964420475.1 uncultured Gammaproteobacteria bacterium | reverse complement strand
ATCCCTCCAACCATATAAAAATTCATCTCCGTTTTACTGTCGTGTTTTCCCTCTAAGATCTCCTTAAAACCACGGACCGTTTCTTCGATCGGAACATATTTTCCGGCCCGTCCTGTAAATGGTTCGGCGACCGACATCGGTTGAGTCAAAAAACGTTGAATTTTTCTCGCCCGGGAAACCGTCAGTTTATCAGCCTCAGACAGTTCTTCCATGCCGAGAATGGCAATAATATCCTGCAGGTCTTTGTACCTTTGCAAGGTTTTTAAGACGTCTCTGGTTACTTGATAATGTTCTTCACCAACAATGTCAATATCAAGAGCCCGGGATGATGAAGTTAAAGGATCAATGGCCGGATAAAGACCTTGTTCGGATAAAGATCTCTCTAAGGTAATTGAAGCGTCCAGATGGGAAAAAGTGGCGACAGGAGCCGGATCGGTATAATCGTCGGCCGGTACGTAAACCGCCTGAATCGAGGTAATGGAACCTTTATTGGTTGAAGTTATTCTTTCCTGCAGAGCCGCCATCTCCGAAGCCAGGGTCGGTTGATAGCCTACAGCTGAAGGAATTCTTCCAAGTAATGCCGACACTTCGCTTCCGGCCTGGGCAAATCTAAAGATGTTATCAATAAATAACAAGACATCCATATTTTTTTGATCACGAAAATATTCGGCCATAGTCACTCCGGTTAATGCGACACGTAAACGGTTACCGGGCGGTTCATTCATCTGGCCAAAAACAAGGCTTGTATTTTTCAGAACCTTTGTTTCCTTCATTTCCAGCCAAAGATCGTTGCCTTCTCTCGTTCTCTCCCCGACTCCGGTAAAGACGGAAACGCCGTGATGATTTTTTGCCACATTATGGATCATTTCCTGGATAAGAACGGTTTTTCCCACTCCGGCCCCACCAAATATGGCGACCTTTCCTCCCTTGATAAATGGAGCGATCAAATCGATTACTTTAATTCCTGTCTCAAAAATTTCCTGCTCGACAGATTGTTCAATTAATTTTGGGGGAGTTGCGTGAATTGATGCGCTAAATTTAGATTTAATTTCTCCAAGTTCATCAACCGGTTCACCTAAAACATTCATAATCCTTCCCTGGGTTGCTTCCCCGGTCGGGACGGTGATCGGCTTACCGGTATTTAAAACTTTCATCCCTCTTTTAAGTCCGAATACATTGGCCATAGCGACCGTTTTTACGATTCCCTGATCAAGAACCGCCTCGACCTCAAGAATAATTTTTCCAATTTTTTTATCCTCGATAACAAGAGCATCATAAATTTTAGGGGTTTCATTTTCTTTAAATTTGATATCGACAACAACTCCGCGGATTGAAACAATTTGACCTACATTCATAATATTAGTAAAAAATTTTTAATTATTAATTTTGTTCGACCGATTCCTTTGCTGTCACCATATCCAATAATTCATTGGTAATTTTTTCTTGTCTGATCTTATTTCTCACCATTGTTAAATTATAGATAACGTCGGTGGCGTTATCGGTGGCATTTTTCATCGCCATCATCCGAAGAGAATGTTCTCCTGCCTCACTTTGAATAAGAGCAAACCTTAATTTTTCTTCAACAAAGCTTCGAAGTAACGAATCGATAATTTGTTTAGGATCGGGTTCAATTAAATATTCTATTGTTTTTTCTTCAACCGGCTTATCCTCTTCTGTTTTTTGAGAAAAATTAATTGGTAACAAAGTGGTAACAATGGGGTTTGACTGTATAGTTGAGACGAATTGATTATGATAAAGGTCGATCCGGCCATATGTTTTATCAAGAAATTTATTTAAAGAAAATTCAAAAAGGGCCGAAACATTATTAATCGGGATATTTGATGAATAATCAGCCATAATATGAGCAGAAAATTTACTTAAAAGATTGGCTTTTTTACCAATGATTATGAAATCGGTATTTTGAAAATCAGTATTTTTTACTATAAAACGGAGTAAATTGAAATTAAAACTACCGCATAATCCCTTGTTGCTGGCGATTACGATTGCCAAAGTTTTTCTTTGAACCTTTTCTTCTGTTCTGCCAAACAAAGGAGAAAGGGAGGTGTCAATTTTTGGGCTGACCGCCTTAATTATCTTTTCAATTTCCGTCTGATAGGGTCTTCCCTCAACTGCAACCTGCTGAGCCTTTTTCATTTTTATGGCCGAGACCAGCTGCATCGCTTTCGTAATCTTTTTTACATTTGTAACAGACTTTATTTTTTTACGGATTGTGCGAATGTTCATATTTCTTTAATTATTTTTTCTAAATCCTTTCCGTCTTTTTCATCCATGATCTTGTTTTTATTAATCTTTTCCAGCCATTTTTTCCCTTTTAATTTCAGAGCTTCAAGTAATTTGGTTTCAAACATATCAATCTGATCAACCGGGATTTGGTCTAGATAGGCATTGCTGGCAGCCCAGAGAATAGCCACCTGTTCTGCCAAACTAAGCGGTTTATTTTTCTTTTGTTTCAAAATTTGGGTGACTTTAGCTCCCCGGTTAAGAAATTTTTTCGTTTCTTCATCCAGCTCTGATTCAAACTGAGAAAAAGCGGCCAAATCACGATACTGGGCTAAATCCAATTTGAGTTTGCCGGCGACCGCTTTCATCGCTTTAGTTTGAGCGTGTCCTCCGACCCGGGAAACCGAAAGCCCGACGTTGATCGCCGGCCTGATTCCGGCATTGAACAGATCGGTTTCCAAAGAAATTTGACCATCGGTTATCGAAATTACGTTAGTAGGAATGTAGGCGGACAAATCGCCATCCAAAGTCTCAATGATCGGAAGAGCGGTGATAGAGCCTCCTCCGTATTTTTTATCGATCCGGCAGGCCCGCTCCAAAAGCCGCGAATGAAGATAAAAAACGTCACCCGGATAAGCCTCCCGGCCGGCCGGACGGCGTAAGATCAAAGACATCTGACGGTAGGCCCAGGCATGTTTGGTCAAATCGTCATAAGCGATCAAAACATCACGACCCTGATCCATAAAGTATTCACCGATCGCACAGGCAGTATATGGAGCAAGATATTGCATGGCGACTGAATCGGAGGCGGACGCATTGACGACAATTGTATATTTATCTGCCTTATTTTTCTTCAGAAGTTCGACTATAGCAGCCACTTTAGAGTTCTTCTGGCCTATAGCACAATAGATGCAGACAACATCCTGGTCTTTTTGGTTAAGAATAGTATCAATGGCAATAGTGGTTTTGCCGGTGCCGCGATCGCCAATGATAAGTTCTCTCTGTCCCCGGCCGATGGGAATCAAAGCATCGATTGCTTTTATACCGGTCTGAAGAGATATATTAACCGGCTGGCGCTTGACAACGCCGGCAGCAATCTTTTCAACCGGATAAAGAGTTTTGGATTTAATGGCCGTTTTTCCGTCCAGTGGCATACCGAGAGAATCAACAACACGGCCAAGCAGGGCTTCTGAAACCGGAACCGAAAGGGTATATCCTAAAGCTTTAGCGCGATCTCCGGCAGCAATAGCGGTATAATCTCCAAGAATAATAGCGCCGACCTCATCTTCGGTTAAGTCAATTACATAACCGATCAAATTTTTTTTGAAACTGATCAGTTCTCCATAGGCAACCTGGTTAAGTCCTTCCAGAATAACAACGCCGTCTTTGACCTGGGAGACTATCCCGGTCTCTTCGGTTGTTATTTTCGGTTTATTCTGCAACTCTTTTTCCAGAGTTTTTATATATTCATCAATCAATTTCATATAGAGTATTTGATAATTTTGATAATGATCCCAACAGGGACAGGTCGATCGTTTTTGAACCGACCTTGATAATGATCCCGGCGATAATTGATCTGTCTATTTGGAAAACCGCATCGCTCCAGTTGAGATCGGTAAATTTTTTTTCCAGAGCTTTTTTTTCGTCAATATCCAAACTATCAGCACTATAAACCGATACACGATTTTGCTCTTTTTGGATCTTCTCCATCAAAAAGTTTTTCAGATCATCTTTTAGTTTTGGATTAATTTTCATAGATTTTCAGTTTACCCTGATAGTTCTTAATGATAAAACTGGTCACCTGTTTTCTTGATGATTCGTCCAGTGATTCCAAAAAAGCCTTTTCAACGACCATCAAGCTGGTTTTAACAATTTTATCTTTGACCTCACGGTATAAAGCATTTTTTTCCTCCTCAAGCATTCTTTTGCTTTTATCCCTGATCTCCTGAGCGTCAGCTTCCGCCTGTTTTATTAAATCCCCTCTTATATTCTGGGCCTCTTTTTTCGCTTGGACAAATAAAACATCAAACTCTTTTTTTATTTTTTCTTTCATTTTCTTTTCCGCCTCCATAGCTGCCTCGTCGCTTTTTTTCAGTTTGTCCAGGTATTTATTTTTTTCTTCCTCATTTTTCCTTTCCTGATTTAAAAAAACAGTAAACGGCTTGACGACAAATTTTTTAACCAAAATAAAGAACAAAACAAAATTAATTATCTGAGCCAATAATAGTTTTCCATCAATTCCTAAATTTTCCATATATTAGTTCAATTGGTTGAATTAGTTGAATTGGTTAAATTTGTTTCTATCTAACTATTGACCAACTCTGACTAATTCACCTAACTAGACAACTAAGCAAATTTCAAAATTAAAGCAACCACTAATGCGTAAATAGCAATGGCCTCGGCGAAAGCTAAAGCCAAGATCATTGTGGTTCGAATCGCCGATTCGGCTTCAGGATTGCGTCCTAAGGCTTCGACCGCTTTGCTTCCTATCGTTCCGATGGCGAAAGCCGGGAAAATAGCTCCAACCGCAATTGTTAAAGCAACTGATAAAAGTTTCATTGATTCTGCTGACATATTTTAACTGGCACCCCCTTTATTTTATAAACTTTTAATGGTGTTCAACTACGGCATTGCTTAAAAATACTGCGGTCAACATGGAAAACACAAGCGCCTGGATAAAACCGACAAAGATTTCCAGGGCGATAAAAGGAAAAGACGCTAAGACCGGAACTAGAAAAGCGACAATAGTGAGCAAAACCTCTCCGGCAAAGATGTTTCCAAAAAGACGAAAGGCAAATGAAAGAACTTTGGAAAACTCGGAAAGGATATCAAGAATTCCGACGAAAAACATGATCGGACTGGAAAAGTTGAAAAATTTATGAAGATATTTCTTGATCCCTAAAAATTTTATAGAGAAAAGCTGGATAGAAAAAACAGAAATGATCGCCAGCGCTAAAGTTGCATTTAAATCGGCATTATTTCCCCGAAGTAGCGGGACAAAGACTTCTTCATGGCCTTCTTTGACTTTAATAAGCAAACTGCCGACGCCGGGCAGCAAACCAAACCAGTTCTGTAAAAGAATATAAAAGAAAAAAGTAAAGAGGAGCGGGAAAAAAACGGCCGTTTTATCTCCCAGGACGGATTCAAACAATGAATAAATGCTGTTGACGAAAAATTTGATCAGGTAATAAAAATTACTTTTAATCTTTTGAGTCGTCTGCTTCTTATAGTAAAGAGCGATTACGACAGTGAGCAAAAAAACAATACCGGAGGTGATCATTGAGTTGGTAATTCCCAGACCCAAAAACTCAAAAATTTTTTCGGCTTTAATGCTGATATGCGGCATCTTATTTGATAAGTTTAAACAAATTGTAAAAACTGCTGACAGCTCCTAAAAAAATAAAAAGAACCGTAAAAACAGGTTTACTGTGAAAACGGGAATCCAAAGTTAAACCGATAATCACACCGATTAATATTGGAGTGACTAGGCTAAATCCGATATTGAAATTAACACTATCTGTAAAAAAGTTTTTTTTTGCTTCCTGTTTCTTTTTTATGTTTTGACTCGTTTTTTTTAAATTCCAATGTTGATCAATTTCAAAATAATTACGTTTCATTTTAACAGCCTCAATCAAATTCGTCAATGGTTAATTTGTGTTTATGATGATTTATTAACGTATTCAAGATGAGCAATTCTTGCTTCGTAATTATTTAAAGTCGATTGGGAATTACGGTTGATATCACGCATTTCACTACGAAAATCATTAACTTCATTGCGAAAATCGTTAACTTCACTGCGAAATTCATTAAGTTCTTTCATTATGTCACTTTTAGTTTCTCCAATAAATTTAACTAATTCTTGAAAACCTAAATACATCTCATCTTTAGTAGCGAAGATGGTTTTTAATTTATTAACATCAACTTGAGTAATCATAGGATAATTTATTTAACCAAATTATAATTAATTAATCAATCATAAATACTTTGAAAAAATTCAAAAGTCAAAATTTAAAATTCAGAAGTTAAAGTAAAAAGAATAGTCTACGGTTTATAAACTACAAAACTACTTATTTAGGCTGTCTAGAAGGTAAATATTTACTGTATTTGATTCCACTGGTAAGTGACAGTTGACAGATAAGGGAATAGATCCAAATATTTATTGGCGTCAAAAACGATAAACAGGCTGGGTTTGCTGTTATCAAGCCAAACCCGGTTATTATTTAAAGTTGATAGTGCAATAAGATTACCGATAATCTTTAAACCCTGATTGGCAGTTGTTCCTGTATTAATCGTCTGGGCGATAAAAATTCCCTCGGCATTTGTAACACTTGCTGAAAAATTAATGGTTGTGGCCATTATAGCAACAGATTGTAAAGGACTAAAAACTGGCATATCAATATTTACGGTACCAGGGACAATTAAAAGAACATTGTAAGTACTAAAACCAATAACCGAATTAATAGTTAAAGGATTTGCTCCGTTCCAGACGTAAATGCCATCTTTGTCAATAGATAATAAGTCATTAATCACCGTATGTTCCTTTCTTGAGGTGACATATTGGGTAAAGGCAGAAGGAGTAAGAGCTGTATTGCGGAGATAATTAGCTCTCCAATTTGTACTTGAAACATCTGCCGTGCCGATATTAATAGACTGTGCGGTTACCAGACCGGGATCATTATTAATGCTATTAATTATAAAGTAACGTTGGAGGGCATCATCATCGGAGTCATAGGCGGAGATATTAAGGGGAATTGCATTGGACAGACTTGCCGGACTGCTGAAGGAACTGTTTTTGATCTTTATCCAGGGGCTGATCATTTCGAAAAAGATATCTTTATCATAGACGGTTGAACCGCCGGAGGAGACATCAACAGGCAGACTATTATTTGCGACATCAGTGCAGGCATTGGCATTAGTCCAGTAGGCGGAAGAGTAACCTGCACCCGAAGCCGAAAGATTAATATTCTGGGCCGGGGTTGGGGCAAAGTTTTGATTATCAAAAGCAACCGTACAACGATAGGAAGACCTTATCTGACCGGTGGGCGGAGTAATTCCGCAGTCGGTAGTGATACCTGCCGGGTTTTGAGGGTTAACATCGACAGAAACAGTGTTTGAAGAAATATCATCTTGACAGGTCGCACCTAAATATTCGCGGAGACTACCCGCAATTGCCACGGTCGGATAAAGGGTGGGTAGCGGACAGGTTACCGAACCATATGGTGACCATGGTGAGAGATTAATATATGCTGGATCTTTTGTCCATCTAACTCTTGCGGAGTTAGTATAATCGGCCGGAACTCCAGTTATTATGTATTGATTAATAGCACCTATCCAACCATTAACAAACCAATCAGCGGGAACAGCATTATTAAATGATTGCAGCAAGTAATTTATTGCCCCTACCATTGCCTGCCAGTTCCAGGTGACCGAAAAGGTTTGATCGGAAGGAACATAGGTGCTGCAGACTCCTGTCGGCATCGGTATGGTTGGAAGAAGAGTAGGGGTTGGGGTTTGGGTCGGCGTTGGAGTTGAGGTGGGGAGGGGGCAGGTTATAAAGGAGGTTGCAGAAAAAGTGTTAAAGTTATAGGTTGTACGTGCGTAGACTGTTCTTCCGGTCGGTATGCTATCGGTATGGGGAGAATAAGGAATTACCCAGTTGTTAAACCACCATGTAGCAGGTGGCACGTTACCGTTAGGATCTGTATCCCAGACCTGGAGACCGCTATCTTGGACCGGCGTCCAGTTCCAGGTAACAGGCGTTGTACCGGCATTGTAGGTCCCGCAGGATCCAACCGGGAGAGGAGGAAGAGGAATCGGGGTTGGAGTAGCCGTGGGAGCCGGACAGTTAAAAATAGAATATGGGCAGCGGGCACCGGAGTAAGGATAAACTTCACCGAGTTTTTTACCTTGAACATCATACTTGTAGTTAGAGCTGGAGGCGATATCAAAAGTTTGAATAGAGCTGACCGGCTCATACCAGAGATCACCACCGGATGGATTATGCCAGTCTTCATAAGGTTCTTTGTTTACCCGCAAAACATAGCCGGCGGCGCCAACTAAATCGTCCCAGTTAATAGTTGTTTGTAAACCATTATCGGCGCAGGAAACACTAAAGTTAGCAGGACAAGGGAGAGGTGTCGGGGTCGGTGTTAGGGGGGGGGGGGGAGGGGGGGGGGGGGGGGGGGGGGCCGGGGGGGTGTGGGTGGGTGCGGGGGTGTTGGTGGGTGCGGGGGTGTTGGTCGGGCCGCCGCCAGGCGTCGCAGTCGGTGGATCACCATATATAGTGCAACCTCTCCATCCATCACTTGGTGCCGAGTTTAAACATGAAGCTTGAGTAGTATGTGTATAACAATCGTTCTCAACGTGTGGAACGAGTGCCGCACCACACCAAGGATAGCCATTAGTCGGATTAACACAAGGTATTGGACCTTGACCTGTTGCAGGAGGGTTTTGGCAATAACCGTAACCGCCACCTGTGGGTACCCATTCGCAATTACCCGGCATTATACAGGCTGGTGAACAAGCCCAATCTGTAGCGCAGGTATAAGCACTTACTGTACTTGGGAACGATATAAATAACCCCCTTAAGAATATTATTCCTCCCAATATTAACAATATTTTTTTGAATGAAGACATACTTTCTTCATTCTATACAGTTATTTTAAAAAATTCAAATAAAAACAGTTATTTTTAATTAAGGTGTTGGTAACAGCCCATGAAAAATATTATTATCACCCACACCAAGATGACTCATCGGTAATATTATGTCTAAAGTTGGTGACCCGGTGCTTATAAACTCGTCCAAAGCGGTTTGATTTGCTCTTAAAAATTGCAGATATGCTTGGACTCCCGGATCATCTAAATATCCCTCAAACAACGTCATTGCGTCTTCTTCATTTATAATTATTGCCCCAGTTGATGCTCCACATTGTCCTATTTGATAAGCACCTGTGTAATCTATAATATTTTGATCTAATTCTTCACGCGATAAAGGAGTTAGAGCGTCTACCAAAGTACCATCAGGTAACCTAATTACAATAGCTACCAATATAGTTTGTCTATTTCCATTGATATCATAGTAATGTGCTCTAACTGCTAAGTCGGCCACTACCCCGTCTAAGCCTGGAATAGGGACATCATGAAGAGCTGTGCCATCCACTACATATCTAAACCTCCAATTACCGAATGCTTCCCTTCCGTATTGTTCATCCCAACTTAGGTAACTACTCCAGTCTTCCCCCCCCTTCAGTTTTATTAATTCCCAAAAATCATTTTCTAAAGCAAAGATTGTTGGCCTTTCGTTAAAATTGCTGACAGTTCGGGAAAAAGATCCCAGCGCCTGAAGTAAAGAATAGTCATAAGCAGGATATTCTAGGCCTAACTCAGTGTAAGTCTCTCCAGTGAAACCAAAATTCAAAGAAGCGATATTATCCCTATTTAAATTCATGTTGGAAAGCTGTTCATCTGAGAGACTCGAAAAGACAGTTCTCCAGGCATCGACCAGCCATCTGTCATGAGCATCTTTTTGCTCTTGAGTTGCCGCAGACGGGTTTTCATGGGTAGCTCTAATGGCTGAGGGCATGGCATTCAAAAAAGACTCAACCGTTAATTCGGCAGGATCAGTTTCGGTGATCGGGACAATAGGAACTTCAGTTGGTGCCACAGTCGGAGCTTCGGTGGGAATAACCGGTGTTGGTACCAAAGGAGTTTCAGTAGGAATTGGTTGCTGGACCGGATGTATATTGCCGTCGGCGGCACTCCACCATGATGAGAGCTGGCCGGTTGTTTGATCATAAAAGCCAATAATTATATAGCCTGAAGGGTGATTAAAAAGATGGGCGACTGTCCCTTGCGGAGTCTCAACCCTTCTCATTTTAAAATCATCGATGGTTCTATATGAAGGAGGAACTAAACTGGTATAAGCGGTAAAACCCGTGTCGGTTGATTCACCCGGCACCCAGAAATTTCCATTAATATCTTTTGGTGATATAGCCCAGGATAGACCATCATTTAACCTTGCCTCAAAAAAATTGTTAGCGTC
>CAYQTP010000013.1:3852-13088 GCA_964420475.1 uncultured Gammaproteobacteria bacterium | reverse complement strand
GCACCAATCTTAATCATAGTCACTAAATTATAACATTAAAAATGCCCTTGACACATTAGCAGACATGATGTATATTTGCTAAATATGGAAGATTTAACTCAGAGACAGATCGATATTCTGAAAGTAATTATAAAAGAATATTCAGAAACCGGTACGGCGGTTGGAAGTGAAATTTTGGAAAAGAAATATAAGCTGGGCGTATCGCCGGCGACAATCAGAAATGAAATGGTTGAGCTGGCAAAAAAGAACTATCTGAAAAAAACCCATTTCTCTTCCGGCCGGATTCCTTCGGCCAAAGGTTTTAGATTTTATATCAAGCATTTAATGAAGCAGAAAGAGATGTCGACAACCGATGAAGTTTCCTTCAAAAACAGTGTCTGGGACGAAAGAAAAGAAGCTCATCGTCTGCTCTCCCAAGCAACCAAGGTTTTATCACAAAAAACCGGTTTGCTCTCTTTAGTAACAACCAACCTGGGCGATATATATTATTCCGGTATGGCAAATCTTTTAAACCAGTCGGAATTTCTCGATATTAACCTGTCACGGACTTTATTTGGGAGATTAGACGAAATTTCTTTTTGGGAAAAAATATTAAACGATATGTTTGCTTTGGAAGATGAGATTTACTATATGCTGGGAGAAGAAGATTTTCATGATCCTGCTTTTGATTGTTGTGCCAGTGTTTTTGGCGAATTTGAAAGCAGCAAGATCAAAGGGATCATCGGCGTGATCGGCCCAAAAAGAATGTCTTATGATGCTATTATTCCCCAAGTTAAATATTTTTCCGGACTATTGGAGGAAATTGTAAAAGAACAGGCATTATAATAAAAAATATGGACCAAACTAAAACTAAAAAACCGGCAATTGATAAATTTACAAAAGAGATAGATAGTTTAAAACAGCAGGTGGAAGAATTTAAAAACAAATATTTAAGGGCCCTGGCCGATTATCAAAATTTAGAGAAAAGAGTCAGCGAGGAACGGTTTGAATTAATGAAAATTGGAAATAAAAATTTATTAATTAAAATTATTCCTTTTCTGGATAATCTGGAAAAGGCGGAGGTGTTTGTCCGCGATCCGGGATTAAAAATATCAAAGGACCATTTCATGCAGATTTTAAATGAGGCTGGTTTGGAAGAAATAGATTTGCTGGGAAAAGAATTTGACCCTAATTTTGCCGAAGCAATAGATATTATTCCCGGCAAAGAAGACAATAAAGTGGTAGAAGTGTTAAGAAAAGGATATAAATTTGAAGATAAAATTATCAGGGTCGCCCAGGTTAAGGTCTCAAAAAAGTTAGAAGTTAAAAATTAAAAGTTATTAATAATTTAAAAAAATACTATGGCTAAAATAATTGGCATCGATTTAGGTACGACTAATTCTTGTGTGGCGGTGATGGAAGGTGGAAAACCGAAAGTTATTTTTTCTCAAGAAGGAAGAAACGTCATTCCGTCGGTTGTTGATCCGATCAAACGGATCGTCGGAGACGTAGCTAAAAGGCAGATGGTTGTAAATCCAAAAAATACCATTTTTTCAATCAAAAGACTGATGGGTCGGAGATTTTCAGATGAGTCGGTTAAATTTGATACCAAATGGCTGCCATATAAAATCAAAGAAGGCAGAGATGAAATGGCCGATGTTGAAGTTGAGAATAAGACCTATACACCCCAGGAAATTTCAGCGATGATTCTGCAAAAAATTAAAGTTGACGCGGAATCTCATTTGGGAGAAAAGGTTGAAAAAGCAGTAATCACTGTTCCCGCTTATTTTGATGATGCTCAACGCCAGGCAACTAAACAGGCCGGTGAAATTGCCGGACTGGAAGTGGTCAGAATTATTAATGAACCAACAGCCGCAGCTTTGGCCTACGGTTTAGATAAAAAACATACCCACACTATTGCCGTTTATGATTTAGGCGGAGGCACTTTTGATATCAGTGTTTTGGAACTGGGTTCGGAATCGGGAGAAAGTGTTTTCCAGGTTAAGGCAACCAATGGCGATACCCATTTGGGAGGCGACGATTTTGATAAGGTGATACTTGATTATTTAGCAGCAGAGTTTAAGAAAGACAGCGGAGTTGATCTAAGACGCGATACGCAGGCATTGCAACGTCTGCGTGACGCGGCTGAAAAAGCCAAGATTGAACTTTCAACTTCCATGGAAGCAGAGATTAATCTACCTTTTGTGACAGTTAAAGACGGTCAGCCACAACATTTAGTCATGAAGTTGACCCGGGCTAAACTGGAGTCATTAGTCGGTGAATTGGTTGACAAAACCTTTGAACCCGTCAAGGCGTGCTTAAAGGACGCTAAAATCGATGTTAAAAAAATAGATGAAGTGGTTCTGGTCGGAGGAATGACCAGAATGCCAATGGTTATTAAAAAGGTTAAAGAATTTTTTGGCAGAGAGCCAAACCGGTCGGTAAATCCGGACGAAGTGGTGGCTCTTGGCGCAGCTATTCAAGGCGGTGTTTTAACCGGTGAAACAAAGGATATTTTGTTACTTGATGTGACACCATTAACTTTAGGAGTAGAGACTCTTGGAGGGGTGATGACGCCATTAATTCAAAAAAATACCACCATACCCAATACAAAAGCGGAAACATTTTCGACAGCCGGAGACAATCAAACCCAAGTGGAAATACATGTTGTTCAAGGTGAACGGCCAATGGCTCGAGACAACAAATCTTTGGGAAGATTTACATTGGATGGAATTCCGCCGGCTCCACGCGGTGTTCCTCAAATTGAAGTATCTTTTGACCTTGATAATAATGGAATTTTGACGGTAACGGCAAAGGATAAAGCCACCGGTAAGTCCCAGGCGATCAAGATCACCGGTTCAACCGGTTTGACCAAAGACGAAATTGAAAAAATGAGGGAAGAAGCAGAAAAAAATGCCGACAAAGACCGGGAGGAAAAAGATAAGATCGAGGTGAGGAACAAAGCTGATAACATGATCTATATATCAGAAAAATCTTTACGGGATGCCGTAGATAAAGTCGACAAAACGGTCAAGGAAAATGTTGAAAAAAAGATTAAGGAACTGAAAGAAAAGATCGAAAAAGGGACAAAGGACGAAATAGAATCAAAAACAAAAGATCTATCCGATGAACTATCCAAGATCGGTCAGGCGATGTATGGTAAACAAGGCCAGGGACAACCGGGGCCGCAAAACGGACAGCCGAAAGAAGAACCTGCCGCAAAGACTGAGGAAAAAAAGGATAAGGTTGAAGAAGGAGAAGTTGTTAATTAAATTGACCTAATTAACCTAATTATTTTAATTGGTCTAAATAATTCCCAATACCCAATTTGTTAATTGGGTTTTTGGGGTTTGGATATTTTTTAGAAATTAGATCAATTAGTAATTAGGAATTTTTTTATATATGTCTGATTATTACGAAATCCTCGGTGTTTCTAAAGGCGCCAGCGATACGGAAATAAAAACCGCTTATCGTAAGCAGGCGCTTAAATGGCATCCGGACAGAAATAAATCGGCGGGAGCTGATAAAAAATTTAAAGAAGTGACCAAAGCTTTTGAAGTCCTCTCTGATCCTAAAAAAAGACAGATGTATGACCAATATGGTGAAGATGCTTTCAACCGTGGCGGTTTTGGCGGAACAGGCGGGGGAGCCGGCCAGGGTTATCAGCAGGGTCCGTTTAATGTTTATACTAACTTTGGCGGAGAAGGATTTGAAGGCGTTGATTTTGGCGGATTTTCCGATCCTTTTGAAATTTTCGAACAGTTTTTTGGATTTCAGTCGCCATTTTCCCGTCAAAGAAGAACAAGGCGGGATATATATGAAATCACTCTAACTTTTGATGAAGCGGTTAACGGAGTCAAGAAAACGATGATCGTCAAAGGGGAGGAAAAATCTTTTAAAATTCCGGCGGGAGTTGATGATAACATGAGAATACGCTTCTCTGATTTTGATCTGCAGGTTCGCGTCAAACCCCACCCTTATTTTAAAAGGAAAGGCCAGGATATTTATTTTGAAAAAGAAATCCCTTATTCTCTGGCGGTTCTTGGGGGAGTTACCGAGGTGCCGACGATCAAAGGAACGATTAAATTAAAAATCAGACCGGGTACCCAGTCGGGAACGACGGTAAAACTTCATGATCAGGGGATCCCTTATCCGCAAACCTATCGTAAAGGTGATGAATATGTCATTTACAAAATCAGCACTCCGTCACGTATCTCATCAAGAGCCAAAGAATTGTTAAGGGAATTAGATAAAGAGATGGAATGAAAATAAAAACTTCTTTAAAAAATTTACATAACTACAAGGTTTATCTTGAAGTGGAAAAGGCGGTTCATGAGTTTATGAAAAGACATGGCTATTTGAAAACTGATTTGCCTGTCCTGTCACCAGCGCTTATCCCGGAAAGTTACCTGGAAATTTTTGAAACGGAGTTTAATTATTTTGAAAAAAAAGAAAAGCTTTATTTAACGCCGTCTCCGGAAATATTTTTAAAAAGATTATTAGTCGCCGGAATCGGCAATTGTTACTATTTGGGCAGGTCCTTCAGAAATAGTGAGCCTAATTCTTTCTGGCACTTACCGGAATTTACGATGTTGGAATTCTATAAAGTTGGGATAGATTATCTGAAGATGGCTGATGAAGTATTAAAAATGTTGAGATATATTGATAATAAATTAAAAAATCCCGCCTTCGTCAAGACTTCGGCGGGCAAGCAAAAATTAAAATTTAATAAATGGGAAAAGTATTCAGTGGCGGAGGTTTTTGAAAAGTTTACAGGAATAAAAAAAGAAGCGTTGTTTAATGAAAAATTGTTTTTTAAAAAGGCAAAGGAAAAAAAATATAACATCAATATAACTACATATGAGAATTTATTTTCTCAAATATTAGCGACGGAAATAGAACCTAAACTTGGTGTTAATGGTTACCCAACCTTACTTTATGATTACCCAAAACAAATGGCGTCATTAGCTAAATTAAATGACGATAATCAAACAGCTCAAAGATGTGAATTTTACATTAACGGGCTTGAAGTAGGGGGTTTTTGTACTGAGTTAAATGATTATAAAGAACAACAAAAGAGATTTATTTCCGAATCAAAAAGACGAAAGCAAAGCAAAATGATCAATCATACGATTGACAAAGACTTCATTGAAGCGTTAAAATATGGTTTGCCTTTTTGTACGGGGGCGGGAATAGGCTTCGAAAGATTAGTTATGATATATGCAAACACTCAATCAATTGAAGAGTTAAAATTAATTAATATTGTTTAAATTATGAAAGTAAATGCCGGAAATCTAAAAAAAGGAGAGTTCGTTTTTTTTCAGGGAGAGATCTGTCAGGTTCAAAAAGCTGATTTTTATTCACCGGGTAAAGGGTCGGCCTTAATGAAGGCCAGACTGAAAAATTTGATGTCGGCTAAAAACGTTGATTATGCTTATAAATCCAATGAACAGGTAGAAGTGCTGGATGTAACTTCAGTGGAGATGCAGTATCTTTATAAAGATAATGAAAATTTATATTTTATGAACGAGAGAACTTTTGACCAATCCTCTCTGCCTATTTCCACGGTTGGAAAAATATCAAGGTTTTTTAAAGACGGAGAAAAAATGTTCGTTTATTTTTATAATGATAAACCATTATCGATCCGTCCACCAAGTAGTGTCAAGTTAAAAATAATTGAGGCAGAAGATGCTGCTAAAGGCGATACGGTTTCCGGAGCAAAAAAACCGGTCAGAGTAGAAACCGGGGCAGTTGTCATGGTCCCGATATTTGTAAGAATAGGAGAAACGATCAGCATCAATCCGGAAACAGGAGAATATACCGGGAGAGTATAATAAATTTATGTTATCCGTCGGCACTATTCTTAAAAAAGAAAGAGAAAAAAAAGGCTTACTTCTCATTGATATTGAAAAGCAGATCAAAGTTAGGGAAAAATATCTGAAAGCGATTGAGGAAGAAGACTGGAATTTTTTTTCTTCAAAAATTTACATAACGGGAATTCTTAAAAACTATTCCCGTGTTTTGAACCTCGATAATAAAAAAATACTGGCTTTTTTCCGCCGGGATTATGAAAAAAAGGAAGAGGTTAGATTTAAAAGAAAAGTCGAGAGTGATTATTTGACTCCGGAAACAAAGAAATTCTTGAAATTAGGCCTGGTCATTTTGGCATTATTTTTTATTAGTTATTTTGTTTATCAGCTAAAAGTTTATTTTTCTCCGCCCGGCTTTACTCTTTTAACACCAAAGGTAAAGAACTTCACGATAGAAAAAAATATCAAGATTTCCGGAAAGACAGACAAGGATGCTGCAATCATTATTGCGGGGGAGAGGATCTATCAAAACAAAGAAGGGATATTTATATATGAATATTCACTTAACGAAGGCGAAAATAAATTAATAATAAATTTAACCGGAGCTAATGGAAAAAAAACTACTGTAATACAAACTTTCTTTAAAGAATCTCCTAAATAAATTTTATATTTTTTTGGCAAAGTCCTTGATATTTTTTATTAAATTAGAAGAAAATATTTTCTTAAATCCCAATCGTTTTGCCTCATCAATAATTTTTTCTTCAAGATAGGAAGAACGGATTTCTCCAAGCAGCCCCACCTCGCCGACAAAAATAGAATTAGGGGCAAGAGCAACGTTTTTGAAAGAAGAAATAAGCGAGGCGATGAAGCCAAGGTCTGAGGCTGTTGATTTGATCGAGACCCCGCCAACCACATTGACAAAGACATCGAAGCGGTCAAGCGGCAGATGAAGATTTTTTTTGACCACCGCTAAAAGCAAAAGCACTTTATTATAATCTATACCTTTAACCACCCTTCTTGGGTTCATCATGCTTGAGGGAACGACCAAGGTCTGGATCTCAAAAAAGAATGGTCTTTTTCCTTCGGCAACACCAACAATTGCTTTTCCCGGTTCCAATTTTTTATCTGTTTCCAAAAATACCAAAGGGTTTTTTACTTCCGTTAATCCCTTCTGTTTCATTTCAAAAATACCAATTTCGTCAACAGAGCCAAAACGGTTTTTAGAAGCCCGAAGCAACCTGAAATGGGAAACTTTTTCACCTTCCAGTTCCAGAACGCAGTCAACAAAATGTTCCAGGGTTTTTGGGCCGGCAATGTCGCCGATTTTATTTATATGGCCAATAAGTAAAACGCCGATTTTTGACTGCTTGGCAAAATTAATAATTTTTTTAGTTACTTCCTTTAACTGGCTGACTCCGGCCACCGGCCCCTCAATATCTTTTGAATATATTGTCTGGACAGAATCAATGATCACAATCTCAATTTCGTCTTTAAGTTCTTCCAGACTTTGAATAATGCTTTCGATCTGTAAGTCACCGGAAAATGAAAGATTATCAAGGTTTAAAGCAAGTCTTTCTGCCCGGCTTTTTACCTGTTCGGCCGATTCTTCACCGGAAATATAGAGGACTTTAAGTTTTTGAAAAGCCTGGAGGACTAAGGTTGATTTTCCAATTCCCGGCTGGCCGGTAAGTAAAATTACCTCACCCGGGACAACCCCGCCGCCTAAAACCCGGTCAAATTCAAAAATTCCTGTTGACTGTCTGGATTTTGAAAAAGATTTAATTTTCGATAGGGAAGTGATAGTAATTTTTTTGACCGTTTCGCCTTTCTTGCCCTTTGAGGCCTTGGCGAAGTCGGGTTTTTCTTTCAACGTATTCCATCTTCCGCAGTCTGGGCACTTGCCGATCCAAGAGCCGGAGCCAAATCCGCATTCACTACAAATAAAAAAAGCCATATTTTTACATCCTTTCTACTGTTTTAATTCCGAGTAAATACAATCCTTCTTTAATTACTTTCCCGACGGCTTGAGTCAACATTAATCGGAACTGCTTTGTTTTTTCTTCTGATTCCAAGATTTTGTTTTTCTGATAAAAATAATTATATTTTTGAGCAAGGTCATAAAGATAATTGGCGATTAAGTTTGGGGAAAGTTGGATAGCGGCTTGCCGTACTATTTCCGGAAACTGGTTAATAATTCTTAAAACATTCAGTTCATCATTGTTTATTGTTAACGAGTTAACGGGTTGACGAGTTAATGAGTCATGATCAGCTTTTTTTAAAACACTTTGACAGCGGACATATGTATAGATTAAGTAAGGGGCAGAATTTCCATCAACGGCAATTGATTCATCTATATCGAAGTGAATGATCGATTGAGTACCATTTTTTAAAAAAGAATATTTTGCCGAAGCAACGCTCAAAATTTCTGCAATTTCTTTATCACATTTAAATTTCTTTAATATTTTATCTTTTATTTCATCTATCAGCCAGTTGGCCTCGATAATATTGCCCTCTCGGGAAGACATTTTCCCGGCCTTAAGTTTTACCCATTCATAGATCAAATGATGTTGTTTATTTTTATATTTTTTTTCATCGATAAGTTCTTCCACTTTAAAAGTAACTTTAAAAAAACTGGTCTGTTCCGGGGTAACAACATGGATCGCCTTATCTAATTCACCAAAATCAGAGAATTCTTTTTCAGCCAATGCCAGTTCTTTTCCCTCATAAGTGGGGAAACCAAGCGAGTTGATAAAAACCCTTATGTCCAGTCCGTATTTTTTACCGTTAAAAATTATTGCTCCCTGGCTTTTTTCCAGGATTCCCTTTTTGAGAATTTCATCAGCAATTTCAATCGCCCGCTTAGGCAGTTCACTTTCAAAATAAAGCCGGTCAAAACGGCTGTAAAATCTTTTATAATTTTCAGCAAAATAATCCAAACTCCATTGCCTGGTCTCTGTCCATAAAGGCATAATCTCCGGATCATGTTCATAGATCATTTGATTTAGCTTTATTATTTCTTGTTTGGCATTTTCATTATCTTCATACGCTTTAGTTCCGGAAGTATACATTTTGCCGATAAACTCGATTTTTTCCTGTAATGTTTTTAATTTCTTAATATCGGTTTTAGAGTTCTTGACTCCGTACAAACATTTAGCAATATGAAGACCGACGTCGCCTTCATAATTTGTCCTGATTATTTTATTTCCAACGGCCTCAAGGATCCTGACCATTGCCTCACCAGTTGAGATATTCCGGAGATGTCCGATATGAAAAAGTTTATGGGTGTTAGGGTGGGCAAACTCAACCATGATCTTTTTATTTTTTCCAAGGTGATATTCAGGAAAGGTAAATTTTTCATTTTTCAGCAAATCAGAAATGCTGGTAACCAAATAATCATCAGAGATCCAGAAATTAATAAATCCGGGTTTAATTATTTCAACTTTTTTA
>CAYQTP010000013.1:0-3842 GCA_964420475.1 uncultured Gammaproteobacteria bacterium | reverse complement strand
ATCCTTAGGTAAGTCTTTAATTATTTCTTGAGCAATCTCAAAAGGGTTTCTCTTAAGAACTTTGGTCAGTTTAAGGGAAACCGACGTTGAGTAATCACCAAAGTCAGGATTAACAGGATAATCTAAATCGATATCAGGATTTTTCGCCCCCATTTTTTCCAAAACCGCCTGGAGATTTTTTAAAATATTGTCCTTAATCATTGTTTAATATGATAGCAGAAAAATAGTAATTTCTGGGGCGGAAGATTACTCCCGCCCCGTTATTCCGATTATTTTTTCTGGTTAGCCAACTTCATCTGCAATGTATAAATTTCTGTAAAACCAGCGCTGGCGTTGACATTAAAACCATAACCTTCAACATTATTAAATGAGGTGTGGTCCAGACCATATTTTGATTTCATCGCTACCGGTTTGGCTGATCCCTTATAAAGTTTCATTGTTACTTCACCAGTAACTTTTTCGTTGACCTGATCGTTAAATGCATTAATCGCTTTCATTACCGGGTCATACCATAAAGCCGCATAACACAGATAAGCCCACTTGGTATCCATAATTTCTTTAAGTTCGTTCAATTGCCGGGTAGAGACATATTTCTCCAGATGCTTATGGGCTTTTATGATGACATTGGCGGCTGGCAGTTCGTAAATTCCCCCATTTTTCAATCCAACCAATCGGTCTTCAAACATGTGAACAACTCCAACTCCATGAGCCCCGGCAATTTTATTAAGTTTTTCAATCAATTTATCCAAGAGCATTTCTTTGCCATTCAGAGCAGTTGGAACTCCCTTTTCAAAATTTAAGGTGACAAACTCTTCTTTATCCGGGGCATTTTTTGCCAAAGTGTAAGTCGTCAGAAATTTTTCCACCGGAGCGATCAAATTCGGCTCTTCGATCTCCCCGCCTTCCCAGGTCATTCCCCACATGTTGTCGTCAACACTGTAAGGAAAATCAATACTGGCCGGTACCGGTATGCCATATTTTTGGGCGTACTTTATTTCCTCGTTTCGGTCCATCGCCCATTCACGGACCGGCGCTATAATTTTCATAGCCGGATCAAAGGTTAGAATATATCCATCTAGTCTGACTTGATCATTTCCTTTTCCGGTACAACCATGGGCAACGGCGTCAGCTTTTTCTTTTCTGGCAATCTCCACCGCTTTCTTAGCAATGACTGCTCGCCCCATAGGTGTTGACAGATGATAGTTGCCCTGATAAGAAGCATTAGCTTTGATTCCTTTAGCTAAAAAATCTTCAGCAAATTCACTCTTTACATCAAGGACAATTGCTTTAACGGCTCCAAACTTTAAAGCTTTTTTTTTGATTGCTTCAAGATCATCTTTTTGCTGACCAATATTTAAAGTCAATGTTGTCACTTGGGCTTTATATTGATCCTGAATCCATTTAAGCATGACCGAGGTATCAAGACCTCCCGAATAAAGCAATAAAACTTTTTTAACTTTTCCAATTTGCGCCTCGTAAGATGCAACTTTAATATACGATGTTTTGTTTTTCATAATAAAAAAATAAAAATAATAATAAATAATCAAAAGTATTTTTGGCCCGCCTGAAGAATAATTTTTTCATATTTTATGTCAGTAATAAATTAATAACGCTTTCATATTTTTGTTTTATATTTTCCCAATAATTTTTTTGATCGTCTGATTCTTTTTGAATTGAATCAAGTTTTAAGTTATTTGTTCCTCCTGAATGATTTGATAATTTAAGAAATGAAACTGCATCAGGAGTACTCAATTCATTCAGTTTGTCTTTTACGATCAAATAGGCCTTTCGAAAAGGCAACCCTTTCTTTACCAGTTCGTAAGCAAAATGAGTCGCATAAATTTCTGGTGTACACGCGTTTAGCAAATTTATTTTATTTGGTTTAATCAGTTTTAAAGTTTTGTTTAATACAGCAATAGTTTGAAATACGATATTAAAAGACTCGATAAACGGTCCTTTTGTTTGGCCAAAATCGGCATTATAACCTGAAGGTAAACTTGCGACAGTTGACGCCATCAATTGTTGATCGGCAATAATTACGTGAGTTTTAGCCCGGACATATTCCATTAAATCAAGATTTTTTTTCTGCGGCATAATACTTGAGCCGGTACAAATTGACTCATCAACTTCAAAAAAATTAAATTCACTGGTTGTAAAAAGAAGCAAATCTTGAGCAAATCGGGAAGCACATAACATGATCTGAACCAACAAATTAACAATGAAAAGCTGTGCCGTTATTCGCGAAGCCTGACAATAAAGAGAGTTGTTTTGTACTTTTGAAAAACCAAGCAGTTTGCTTGTTAATTCCCGCTCAATCGGCAGTGATACTCCATAGGCTGCACCTGAACCAAGAGGTGATTGATCGTTAAGCGCATAAACGGACTTTAATATTTTAAGTTGATCCAGTAATTGTTCGGCAAAACTTCCAGCCCACATTCCAACTGACGAAGGCATAGCCTTTTGCATATGGGTATATCCCGGCATAGGTATAAATTCATATTTTTTTGCAAATTGGATAAATATATCAATCAGTTGATTAATTAATACAGCTAAATCAATAATCTTTTCTTTACTATAAAGACGTAAATCAACCAAGACTTGATCATTCCGGCTCCGACCAGTGTGAATTTTTTCGCCTAAACTTCCGAGTTTTTTACTAAGATAAATTTCGATTTTTGTATGAACATCTTCATCTTCCTCCTTGATTAAGAAGCTGTTGTTATTATGTAAATCAATGATTTTAATTAAATTTATTTTAAGTTTCCCGAATTCTTTTTCATTTAAAATTCCAATTTTGCTTAGCATTTTTGCATGAGCAATTGATCCGTAGACATCGTAAATGACAAGAGAATTATCAAATTCAACTCCTTCCTTAAAACAATATTCATTGACCAATTTATTTGATTTATTTTCATTTTTACTCCAAAGTTTTTTCATATTTTTAATTCAAATTTATAATTTGGGCCATAAAAAAACCCCGCCTTAGCGGGGGATAGGTAATTAGTTTTTACTCTTTAGGCCATAAAAATACTACCCTCCCCAAAGAGTCGCCTTGACGAATTGGTTACGAATAGTACTTTTAACATAAAACCATTATATCATGTTTTTTGGAAAATCAAAGTGATAAAATAAAACCCATATGTGGTTTTGGTACGCAGTTGGATCTGCCCTGATTTCAGCAATATCTATAACTCTCAACAAAAAAGCGTTAAAAAACGTTAATGCCTCACTTGTGGCTTGGTCATTATTTACTTTTTCAATTCCATTTTTGATCTATCCGGCGCTAAAAGATGGTTGGCCTACTATTAATAACACATTTATTTTTGCGGTAATTGGATCGGTAATTGCTTTCACTTATGCAAAAACCCTGGCGTTACGTTCATTAAAGAGCAGTCTTATGTCAGATGTCGTTCCTCTGGCATTCTTTGCTGTTTTATTTCAATATGTTTTAGGACTGATATTTTTGTCTGAATCAATAAAATTTTTATCGATCATTGGATTGATATTTATAGTTTTTGGAGGTTATATATTAAAAGTGACAGAAGCAAAAGAAGATTTTCTTAAACCATTTAAATTGTTAATTTCAAATAATGAATCAAGAGCCTATTTATTGGCGATGATAATTACTGCAGTGGCATCAATTTTTGACAAAATCAGCATAAAAAATATTCAACCGATAAATCAATCTTTTGTGTTATTGATTGAAAATATATTAACAACAATATTACTAACAGGTTATTTGATCAGAAAAGACAAAAATTGGACTAGAAATTTAAAAAATAATTTTTGGTCTTTATCGTTAAACGGGATGGCGTATCTAATATTATCGTTGCTATTTTTTT
>CAYQTP010000012.1:0-13091 GCA_964420475.1 uncultured Gammaproteobacteria bacterium | reverse complement strand
AATTCATTGCGCCCAAAAACAAGGGCGTGATAAATCACGCCCCTACAAAAAAATCGCAACGTGAACGCGTAAAATTAGAAGGCTGTCTTTCTATCCCCCGGATCTGGGGTCCGATCAGGCGGGCCGAAAGAATTTTTCTCCACTATCAAGATTTAACGGGTAAAAAATATTTAAAATGGTTTTCCGGTTTTGAAGCGACTATTATTCAACACGAAATTGATCATCTTAACGGAGTTGTATTTACTCAAAGATCACTGGAACAAAAAGGACAATTATATCGGGAGGAGAATGAAGAGCTGGTAAAAATTGAATATTAACTGTTTACTTCTTTATTTTTTGATTTCACTTCTTTTTTGACTGATGCTAAGGTTAGAAACGGTTTTTTTCCGTCCTTCATGTCTTTTCTTACCCTTTTTAAACACTTGGTACAAAGTCTGATTCTTTTGGCGACTCCCTTTTCAATAATACTTAAACGTACGAGATTAGCTTTAAAGATTCTCTGGGTTTTTGGCGCTCTTTTTTTCCATCTGCCGCCGGCTACTCCCCGATGGTGAGTATGGCTCCTTCCATATAACAAAGATTTTCCGCAATGATAACATTTAACCATAGGTTTTTTATGATATCATATATGAACTAAGAATTCAATTTAATTAACTTAAAGATATGACAATAATCACAATATTTATATATATAATTATTCTTCTGTTTTCCGTTGTCCTACATGAAGTCAGCCATGGCAAGGTCGCGGACGAACTCGGCGATCCTACCGCAAGACTGGCCGGTCGATTGACACTAAATCCTATTTCACATCTTGATATGTTCGGATCGATTATTGTCCCGCTGGTTTTGATTTTTAGCGGGTCGGGTTTTCTTATTGCCTGGGCCAAACCTGTCCCCATAGATCCTTACAATCTTAAAAATCCGCGAAAAGACTCAGCCCTTATTTCTTTAGCCGGTCCGGCAACCAATTTTCTTGTGGCTATTATTAGCTCTATAATACTTTATTTGTTCAATCTTTTAAGCATTCCGTTATTATTTATTATAGGGCCGATATTAATAATGATCATTAGACTTAATATTATTTTAGCTGTTTTTAATCTGCTTCCGATTCATCCGATGGACGGATTTAAAATCGTCGCCGGCATCTTATCGGAAAAAAAGGCCCACGAATGGAACCAGCTGCAAAGATACGGAATGATTTTTTTAATAATGTTAATTTTTCCAATTAACGGAAGTTCAATGTTAAGTAATATTATGCAGCCGATCTTAAACTTCATCACTAACTTGCTTATTACAATACCAAAGGCAGGTATTATTTAAAAAATTTTTAAAGATTTAATGATTTAGTTATGGAGCTGGAGTAATCTTTTTCAGACATAAGAAATAGTCCTGAGTCGAACACCCCTTGCCTAATTTTGACTTTATTACTTCACAGTCGGTTTCATTACAGCTTTCCGTCCCGTCGGAAATCTTAAGTCTTTGAAATGGTGTCGGCTGAGCACCTGACTCTGCTTGAGTCGGTGCGGCCGTTGGAGAAGCTACCGAACTCTCTGCCCCTTTGGTAGTAAAAGTCCAGGGAACTCCGCCATTATCATATTTTGTATCCCCCACCCTGATATCAAAATAATAAGTTGTGTTTGGAGAAAGTAATGTCAGGTCTAAGTTATGAGCCTTGGTTTTGACAGCTTCGGGAGCGAAAAAATTTAACGCTGTCGGGGTTGTCCCATATTCGATTATTCCCTGGGTGTCAACTCCGGTTGCCCAACTGACCCTGATAGAATTTTTTTCAATATTGGAAACGATGACGTCGCGTGGTTCAAAGTCGGCCGCCCGGGTGCCAAATATCGTAAAATAACCAAATACCAGCCCGACAAAAACCACCAAACCGATAATGATGGCAAAAATTTTTGGGATTTTAATATTATTCATAATAATAATCTAAATACCCCCCCGACTAAAAATAATAATAAGCCGGGTATAGCAAATTTTACAACATTTTCAAAAACCCCGCTTTGTGGTAACTCTGACGGTGTAGAACCTGATTGCTGGGAGGAAGCTGGCTGGCTTGTGGGTGCACAGATGGTCGGAATAGCACCGGATGAATCCGGTGCGCAGTTGCCGACGACCACTGTTGCCGTTCCGTTTTGCGAACAGACAATGACATTGGAGGCATTAATATCATCTTTGATAATTTTGGAAGTGTTACAGTCATAAGATATCGTCACCGATCCCGTTCCCGTATTTGAAGCTTGAAAAGTGATCGTTGCCAAGGTCCCTGAAACTGATATTGAACTGGCTGGGTCGTTGACCATGCCGGCGATATAGACTTTGCCTGCGGTTGATACGTCGTGAGATACGGTCGGGAAAAGACTCCCGGCGGCAACCGACGTTGCATTTAAAACGCCTGAATCATAGGTAACATAAGCTTCGGCCGCATTTAAAGAATCGCTGCCCGGTTCGACCATAACCGCAATCTGGAAAGTTCCACCGCTGGCGACAGAAATGGTTGTTTGATCAAACTTGAAATAGGCTGCCTGCACAGAATTAAAAAATAAAGGAAGGCTAAGAAAAAAAATAAATACTGGTAAAATAGTTGTTAGATTTTTTTTCATTCATTTTTTTAAAAAACTTCAACCTTTAATTCATTCAGTCCAGGATTAAGCACTTCGGTCTTGTCGGTTACCAGATCGGTCTTGTCGCCACCCAATAATGGTTTTAAAGCAAAGTTGAATTTACCGGCTTTTTTTGGTTTAAAAATTATACTGGTAATTTTTGTCTGGGCAAAAACCGATGTTATTTGGCCTTGGAGGGTTTTGGTGGCCAGAAAACTTAAATAATTACCTTTGCTGTATGAATAGATTTTAAAATCAGTGATATTTGATGTTGCATTAACGAATTCAAATGAAGAGGTATCATAGTACAGAACCAGATCATAACCGACGATGTTTTTTTTATTGGAGTCGGCCACCACATCAATTGCAAATTCTTTATTGACCGACAAAGTTTCGTTTCCGGATAGTTCTAAATTTAGAGACCCCTGAGTTTGTTTGACAGCTGTAGAAGCTGCTTCTTTTCCTGACGGCAATTTTTTATTATTTAAAATAAGGAATACTCCGGTACCGATAAAGACCGCCATAAAGATCACTAACAAATAAACGGGTATAATTTTATTTTTTTCTTCCATATAATCTATAGTTCATCATTTTTAACTGATAAAGAGGCTATTACCAATGAAAAGTCTTGAGTATCGCATCTCCCGTCACGGTTAACGTCGCATATATCATTATCGGTTTTACCGAGATTATTATAAATAAGGGAAGTGTCATAGGCGGTCACGCTTCCGTCTTGTACGGGAAGATCACCGGCTAATAAGATAATTCCGGAAAAATCGAGATCATTATCTGCTGAAATCAATGTTATATTGCCTTTGCTGCAGCGGTAAGTTCCTCCGGCCGTTTCGGTAGGTATCGTATCACAGATCTTTTTCTGTATATGATAAGGGCCTTTTATATATACGGTGTACTGGGCCAATAAACTAGGGGAAGATTTGGTTGTATCAGTATCAGTAGCATTGGTAATATAATTTCCATCCGAAAAGACATTAAAACTGCCGCTCCCCGACCAAATTCCACTGTCATCAGCAATAAATTCAATAGTCTGGTAGTCTGTTTCCTGATTTGTCAATTCATTTAATAATTTAACTTTCACGCTCAGTTTGTTTAAAGTGTCTGAAGCCGGTTTGGCAATTATTCCCTGAAATTTCACCTTCATATTTAGTTTGACGTTACCGCTAGTACCGGTTACGACAGGTGAGGTTGGCCTTGGTGTAGCAGTCGGACCACCCGGTGTTGCGGTTGGCGCTTTTGTTACGGTTGGTCCGCCTGGTGTTACAGTCGGACCCGTACCATTTACAGTAAATGTAGCATATTCTACGTTAACTGGTGTAATAGCTACTGATAGATTGTTAATAATCTGAGCGCTGCTATCAATGCCGATTTGCCCGTTTGTGATAGCTGATATGCCTTTAAATTTTATTTTGGCAACCGTTATCGGTCCGCTGGTGGCAGGACCGCTTCCGGGGGAGATGGCACCAAGTTCAATAACAATGACTCCACTATCGTTGGCAGCTTGTGGGCCATCGACCCGGAACTGCTTGCTTAAACCTGACGAAGTCGTATCAACATAATCCGACAACGCCAGATTAGCTTTGGGAAAATTTATTTTTGCTTTCAGATAGTCGATTTTTTCACTTGTTGAACCACCTGTAAATTGGGCGGTTAATTGATATTCTTTTATTTCCTGATTACTGAAAGTCGCGGTTGTCGGGATGAGAGTAAGTTTCACCGCACTGGCCGCCGCCTTAGATCCGATCAGATATTTATTAAGGTACTGCCAGAAAAAAACCGTGGTTGCCATGGCCAGAAAAAATAAAATTGCAAGTCTTATAACAATTTTTTTTGATAAAAAATTTTGCATAATAAAAATTTAAAAAATTATCTACTGTTATCAAACCAGATCTTATAATCACCATCGTCAACCCGATTGTCTCCATTAAAATCTGCCTGCAAATTGGTGCTGGAACAACCGGTCGTACACTGACGGTTAAGCCAGTAAGAATAATCAATTCCGTTTATCACACCGTCACAGTTGGCATCGCCCTTGGGTTTTGTTGTCGGACAAGTGGCGGGGGGGACTGTTGTTATACCGACGCCTGTTGAATAAGCAACGTTATCTTTGAGTGAACAACTTCTGAATCCTAAAGCCGTACAGTCTTTACCGCCCGGCATTGGCGGTTTCTCATAATCACAAAACGGTTGTCCGCTGCATTTATCCGGATCTTTCTGAATATCACAGTGAAAATAATAATTGCCTGATGGTAAACTCGGGATAGTATACGTTTTTAAACATCTTCCGCTGCTAACATTGCAGTTGCTTACCCGATAAGCAGTATATTTAAGTTCCGCATCATAATAAACATATTCATTGACCGGCTGCGGACTAATGGCAGCTTTATCTTGTCTGGCTAACCAAAGCTGGACATTATCACCCGCCAGAGCATTGGATCCAGAATAAGTGACGGTTTTGCCTGAAACTAAGACAGCGCAGGATTTTATCGGTTCCGTTGAAGGTTTGCAGGAAAAAATCGCAAATGGACAACGGATACCGGAATAAGGATAAACTTCACTGGGTCTTTTACCTTGAACGTCGTATTTGTAGTTGGCATTTGAAGCAATCGTAAGGGTTTGTGAGTTTGTTGTCGTTTCTTTATAGATATCGCCGCCGGGAACATTAGCCCAGTCATCATAAGGCTCTTTGTTTGCCCGCAGAACATAACCTGAAGCGCCGACTAAAGCATCCCAGGATATCGTAGCCTGTGTACCAGAATTGCTACAGACAACTTTAGGGTTGGACGGACACGGAAGCGGAGTTCCTGTAGTAACCGGTGAAGTTGGTGAGGCCGCTTTTGTTGGAGTTGGAGTCGGTGTCTTTGTTGCTGTTGGACGAGGTGGGGCGGATGTATTAGTCGGAGCTATACAAGTAGCAAAATCTTCACAGCCATCAGTTTCACGAGCACAACAGTTGGGTCCGGATTCAGTATTTGTAATATATCTTTGTGTAGCTTTGCATCCATTTCCACCGCATGCACTCCATGTACACCAATATCCATAAACATCACCAGAAATTTGACAATCATATACAGCATTCACTTGATTTGGCATAAATAAACTATAGATCCCTATTAACAATAAAAATACAATTACTTTTCTCATATAACTTTTAATAACCTGAACATCAGGAAACTGATAAAATAAAATAATACTACCTGAAAAATCGGTAAATATAAAGAGATAAATATTGTGATGATCGCCAGGATAAAAAATGCTTCATTATGAATTGACGGCAGCAGCCCTTTTGTAAAAAGCATTAAGATGATCAAAGTTAATAAAGCCCGCTTGTCAAACCACCAGAGACTCCAGCCGAAAAAAGAAGCCAAACCCAATAAAATAGCCGCCAGTATTAAGAATATTTCTTTGGTATCAAAATAAAACGGACCTAAGTACATAGTTAAAATATAAAATATTTAAAATTAAATAGCAATTATATTTAATATATTTCTTCCACTGTTTCCTGTGACGGTGCTAGTTCTCCTTTTGGTACATTGATTTTTATTTCTTTACCGTCAACAACAAAAGTGTATTCCAGCCAATCAACTTCATCAGTTTTGACTTTAAAGACTTTAATATCATCCCTTTCTCCAGCATAAATACCCGTTGAAATCTTGTTTAACGGTATACTTAAACTTTTACCAATATCAAAAGTTGCCTGAAAATTGTTACTTGTTCCCGGAGTTATCTTATCATTACTGGCAATATTATTAATAGATCTGTTGCCAAATTTATTTTTTAAAGATAAATAACCTAAGGTAATTTTTTTTGATATATTTGAAGCAAAAAACGGATTAATCTTTGGAGTATTTGCAATAAAAATATTTTTTATGAAAAAAGAGCTAATTAGAAAAGACAAAATTATCGTAAAAAGTATAAATAATTTTTTCTTCATATTTATTCTATAATAATTTCGTGGTTAAACCCACAGTCCCCGACAAATGCAATTTCGTAAATTGTGTCTACATTATGTTCCACTGAATAAAATACTGTCACATGAACCTTGTTATCAAGAGGCCTTCCACATGTATAATCAAATCTTTTTCCTAGGCCGCTAACCATATCTCCTAGATCTAACCAACTTTGAAAACCTGTTCGATCAACCTTCACATTAGTCAGTGTAACATCACGGTGATTCCATATGGTTATGGTACCATAATAATTTTCCCATCCTATATCATTTGATCTTTCTTGTGCTGTTGGAATTGGGGTAATTGTCGGTATAGGTGTAATTGTCGATATAGGTGTTGCGCCACAATAATAAGTAACTCTCCAATCATTAGCAATATTAAAACAGTCTTGATGATCATTAAGAATCAATGGTTCTGCACCCACATTACTACAATAGGCACAATTAATATCATTTGAACCACCAGGCAGGACATAACGACCACAACCGCGACGTTGACATAATACTGGAGCTACCGTAGGAATCGGCGTTAAAGTCGGGATTGGTGTTACTGTAGGAATCGGTGTTGAAGTTACTCTCTGGGTAGGAGCGGGTGTCCCAGTTGGAGGCAAACAACACCATATCCCGCTATCATCGTCTTGAGTTCCATTACTATTATAACAACGATGGCCACCCCCACAATTTGCAGGACATTGTTTTCCTAATCTTTCGCAACCAGTAAAGGGTGGTTCGGAAGTTGAAGTTGGGGTTGGATCGGCAGGTGAAGAGTCTTCGCAATTTAATGTCTCACCCCAACAGGGAACTAAGTGGCCTGGCCCATCTTTTTGACTGATAATTGTATTTTTACAGGGTTGGCCTAAGCAACCAAAAAAACGAAATTTAGTGCTGTTATCGTCGCAAGCATGATCGTTTTGAACGCAACAGCGATACTCTAAATATTGGGTTTTACATGCATCAGGGTCGCAACCATTATCGTAAGTACAGCTATAGGCACCACCTGAACCACAACCCCTAGCATCTCCTATTTTACATTCAGTTTGTGCAGCACTTGTACTGGTAGTTTGTTTTTTTGATAAAAAAGCTGAAGAAGAAAGGCTTATTACCGTTATCACTACTAAGGCAATTAACATTACCGCTGTCCCGATTTCCGCCTTTCTAAATTTATGATTAAACATTAAAGATTTAAAATTGAATCTTATATATAATGTATATTAATAATAAAGAGAAAACAAGAGGAAAATTGACCTAATTAATCTAATTGATTTAATTCCTAAATAATGACCAATGTCCAAATTGTGATTTGGAATATTGGAGCTTAATTAGATTAATTAGAATAATTAGAAATTAGAAATTTTTTATAAATGCTTAACCATCGTATCCGCATCCTCTCATCCCTTCTCCTAGCTTTTATTATAGTTAATATCTACGGACGTTTAACAAATCCTTCCTTTATTTCTCCGATCCAGGCCGACAGTATAAAGAATTTACTTTCAAGTATTAAATTTAACCCAAGTAGTCTGACAAAATTTTTTACTCTAAATATCAGTTTTCCTGAAAATAATAATCTAATTCCGCAGCAACAACAAAATAATGATGGATCAAATTTTTTCCAGGCGTTTTCGCCGCTGACTCAATTTTTTGGTTCCTTTGACCCGCCTCCAACAAATCAATGTACGGGTTTTGCGTGCAAAACCCCTACGCCGGTTCAACCGACTCGACCAATTCAACCGACTTCTAAATTCAGTCCCTCTCCGACATCGCCCGCCGTAGTCTTGACGAAGGCGGGATCAACAATAATTCCAACCGCCTCTCCCAAGCCGACTAAAAAGCCTTCACCCACCCCAACTCCCTCTCCCCCTCCAATTACATCAGATACCAGACCCGGAACCAGCTTACTGGAAATTTTTCAGGAAATAAATAAACGTCAATGTATACCGGTTGCCCTTCTTAGGGCTTTTCAAAATAGAGAAAGCGGTGTTTTTTTTAATTTTAATAACTCTTCGTCGGTGATTAAAATTTACAATACCTACGGCTGGTGGAAGACGGGCGCCGGCGATCCCTGCTTTGGGCTGGGATATCATACCCAGACGGGAATTATTCCCCAGGACAGTGTCAGGGCCGGAGAAAGATGCAGGAATGCGGTCGGAAATCCAACCGATATCGGTATTATGGGAATTCTTCAAATTTCCCAGTGGGAGCAGGAAACCAGCCGCAAAAATACGATCTCAACTTTGCCAAAAAATATTGACCGTCGGGTGTTGTTTGATAACGCTCTTATTTTTGCCTCGATCACGAAAAACCGGATCGGCAACCCTCCCTCAGACTGTGATGACTGGCCCGATGATGTTGTCAGAACGGCGGCGAGGAAACATCTGGGATCCGTTTGCGAATATAATTACGGCAATGGAAATGCCGGCAACTATTGTGACGAAATTCTCAAATTGTATAAACAATATAGATAAAAAATTTGACATTTAAAATTAATGCTTTATAATACTTTCTATGTCAGTCCCTACCAAATCATCTTACAAAGTATCACTCTCCGATCTGCCCGATCTAATGACCATCCGTGAAGTCGCTGAACTCTTAAGAATTTCTCCATTGACGATAAAACGCTGGGGAAAAAAGGGGAAACTTCCCGCCATAAGAATTAATACCCGCGGCGACAGACGCTATCGTAAAGAGGTTGTACTTCGATTACTTGGGGTTGAAGAAGAAAAATAAACTACACAAATTTCTAATTTTTAATTTTAAATTTCTAATCAATTTATAATTTTAAAATACTAATTTCTAAACGACTTTAAGTATTTTTTATTATTTTAGAAAATATTAAAGTAATTTCGTGAGTTTCCTGCCACAAGATTCTACATTTATCTTTTAATTTGTATTCTGCATTTGCAATTAATCTTAACCAATATTTTGTCTCCATTGCTTCTTTTTTCGCAATAATTGCTTTGTTTTTAAAATCTTTTTTACTTGCTGCTCCATTTGCTTCTGTATAATTTGCTCCGATTGATGTTCCTGATCTTATTAGTTGATCTATTAAAGGAAAAGTAATATTGTTTTTAGGACTTTCTTTACAAAAATTAATAATATTTTCTGCTAATTTGGTTACTCTTTCCTCAAGATCATATTTCATGTTTATAAATTAAAAATTAGGATTTAAAAATTGAATAAAAATTAAAAATTTGAAATTAGAAATTAACTAACATTCTTAATATAACAAGAGGGTAATTTTGTCTACTGCTTATAACCTACAAAAACAAATCGTTGGATTATTATTATAAGAAGATTTAATCGATTTCTACTTCTATCTGAATAAATTTCTAAATGTAGTTTTGAGACGTTCGATTATTTGTGCTAAAAATCCCTGTGATTTTTTTTCTTGAGAAATGTTTTTTTCAACGTGAGGAATAATTTCTTCTGGTTTTTTAGGTTTTTGATCCATAACTTGTGCCAATAATCGTTTAGTCAATTCTTCATCCTGCGGAGATGTCATTGTTGGTTCTTCATATTTTGGCAGTTCGGTCATGGTCGGTCTTATAAATTCCGGCAACGGAGTATAGTTTATCGGTCTTGATGCTTCCGGTCCTAAATTAAGATCTGCCGGTTTTACGATTGGATCAGCAACCCCTACTTCACCTGCCATATAAACTATATTCTATCAGAAGTTGTTGCGTTTAAGAAGATTAACCACTAGTTAATCCAAATCCTTTTGTACTAATACCTAATATAATTAATAAAACTAAAATTCCTATCCCAAACTTCCACCAATTGCCTTTTATAAATTCACTAAATCTTGTTCCTTTATCAAGTACACCTTTCCCAAATTGATCTTTATATTGCTGCATTGCCGCATCGGCTTTTGATTTAGCTTCTGTTAATAAAGATTTGCCAAAATCAGTGGTCGCCAAACTTTTTACCAAGTCACCGTTCAATTTTCCACCGGCAATAAGATAATCTGCCAATGCTTGTTTTGCTAATCCCTCCGACTGAGCCTTTCTAAATTCCGGATCTTTTAATTTTGCTTTCAGTGCTTTATGCTCTTCAGCTGTAAGTCCTAAAGTTGCACGAGATTGAGTTTCCAGATAAACTGCAATATTTTCAGCACCACCCGCTTTAAAAGCTTCATCTAATATCACTCTTGCCTTATCTTTATCCGGCTTAAAAAATGTAAGTTTACCTTTTGTTGTACTGGTTTTCCAAATATTTTGTACTTTTTCTATAGATAATGCCGCTTTCTTACCTTCTTCCGTCGTATCTTCCGCCGCTTGCTTAGTCGCTTCCTCTTTCCACATCTCTTTTACTTTGGAAAATGCTGAATTTAAATGTTTTTCCATTGCATTACCCGGCATATGGGTCACTTCTTGATAAAATTTGATCATATCTGCCTCAAGTAGAGATTTGGCATCAGCTAGTTCTCCTTTTTTGCTATTAATCTGAGCTTCAAGTTCAGCTTTTTTTTGTGGAGTAATATTTGATTTTTGTTTTTCGAGTAAAGTATTCAAAGATTCCTGTTTCTTGACTATTTCCTGTTGAATCGGTTCAAGAGTAATTTGCAGGGCTGCTATTTCACCAACTAAAGCTGTATGTTCATCCATTTCAGCTTTTCTAGAAGTATAATTTAAATATTTAGCATTTTTCTTTATCGCCAGAGTTCTTGCATCAATGGCTGTTAATCTTGCTGCATCAGCAGTAGGATCTAAACCAGCTTTTTCTGTTTCCAAAGCAGTCAATTCAGTAGCGAGGGGTTCACCCTCTCCCTTATAACTTCTTAGCTCTCTTTTTATTTGAGACATTTCATTTGTTAACTCTTGATAACGGGCTGTTTTTGTTTGTAATTGTATTTGTTTTGCGGTATGAGGAATTAAGGCTGTTTTTGCATTATCTAAATCTGTTCTAGCAGCATCAATTTGAGTTTGAGTTACTTCAATTCCCAATTGGGCAGTTAAATTAGCAATATCTAGTTCAATTTGTTTTACTGTTGTTTCTTGAGCTAGTCTTCTTGTCGGATTTAAACGTTCGATAAATAAAGTTCTCAAATTTTCTTTAAATCCAGGAGTCTTCATTAAACCTTCAACAAAAGCATTAATATTAGCTACAGGCATAGCGTTAATCACATCGGCTACAGCTGGACTATTTCGTGTTAAAAAATCTATTAGTGGGGCTCTTAAAGTAGCATCGATGGTGCCATTTTCTATAAATTTTCTTGCTGATTCTGCTAATTTCTTCGATTCTGTAAGCCTTTGAGTTTCATTTGCAATGGCCGGATTCTTTTTTTCACCGGTGACCGCATCCCTCTCTGAACTTAAATTCCAGAGCAAAACCCTTTCTACATCTTTTTGAGTATAAGGCACCACCTCTCCGCTGATTACTTTTAAAGAATCTTCCGCTTGACCAGCCGCATATTTAATCCGCGCAGCATCTAACACCGGGTTTGCTGTTCCAGTAATGGCTGCTTCCGGATTAGCCACAACACCAACTGCTTGTTTTGCTACTTCAGGTGTAAATTGTGCTTCAGCCATATTTATTGACTTTTAAAATTCGCTAATTTTGAAAGTTGGTCTTTAATATTGGTTATTTTTTCTTCGTCAGATATTTTAATTTTATTTTCAAGACTTCTATTAACATAAAATAGTTTAAAAATAGAGTATTTATTTGCTAACAGTTTTATAAAATCATTTAAGGTTAGATCATCTTTAATATTTTTACTTTGATCCAAAATGTAAGCGGCAATTTCCTCACTTAAATCTTGAGTAACATTTTTTTTTGACATCTCATCAAGTAAAATTCCTGTAATTTTATTTATCAGGTCTTTTTTCTTTTCCTCAAGGGTTAAATTCTGATCCATACTTATCAATATATCAATAATAAAAACCTAAAATCAATAGCATTTCAGTTATTATTTTAACGGACGGGATTTTTTATACTTTTTTCAGCTCTTCAGCTGCAGTTTTTGCTTCAACCGAATTTACCATTATTCCGGTTGAAAGTTCAAATCCGGCCCGCTCCATAAAACGGGGAATGATGCGGAGATACCAGGCATCACCCGGTAAAATATAATAGTTATAGCCGAATGGTTTTTTTGCGTAATGAGGATTTTGATCATGGATTTTTTTAAGTTTGATTAACGATGACTGAAGAATCTTTGCCAGGTCAACAACTGCCTGCTCGTCCAGGTTTTCAAAATTTTGATATTTGATATTTGATCTTTGATTTTTTTTAATCCAAACCTCGTATGCCCATTCAGAATATTCCGGGCAATATGAAACATACTCCCCTACTTGTTCAACAATGTTGGCTACCTGTTGGACGGCTAAAGAATCGGTTGGGATTTCGTTTGGAATAACTGAAATCTGTGAATGGGAATGAACCAGTGAAGCCCCGCTTAGTAAGCTTTGGTTGGAAAAAATATAGACCTTTCCCTTTCCTTTCAGATAATTAATCCGGTTGATATAGGTCTTAATAATATTTTCAATTTGCTCAAGAGAAAGTTCTTCAACATTTTTATCATG
>CAYQTP010000011.1:6893-14142 GCA_964420475.1 uncultured Gammaproteobacteria bacterium | reverse complement strand
AACCAGCCTGTCCAGACGGACTTTCCGCAAACCAGACAATTGAAAACCGATGATCATATAAAATGGGCAGCCGAGAAAAAAAATCTTTTAATTGAATATAGTGATTTTCAATGCCCGGCCTGTAAAAATGCCCATAATATCCTAAAAGATATTGAAGCTTCCGGAAGCGCTGATTTTGAGATCACCAAGAAAATTACTTTTGTCTTTAGATATTTTCCGCTTTTTCAAATTCATGATAAAGCCTACGCAGCTGCCTATGCTGCCGAAGCCGCCGGTCTCCAGGGAAAATTTTGGGAAATGTCCGACCTGCTTTTTGACAATCAGCAGGTTTGGGAGAAAAGCGGCAATCCTCAACAAGAATATTTCTTGAATTATGCTAAAAAACTTGGTCTTGATGTTGATAAATTTAAAAAAGACTCTGATTCAGCCGGGGTCAAAAACCGGGTTGCCGAAGACTTGAAAGAGGCCGATCAAATGGGAATTAGCTCAACTCCGACTTTTTTCCTCAATGGACAAAAAGTTGACGTCAATTCATTCGATGAATTTAAAAAAGTGCTTCGTAGTTTGTAAAAAAGATCTATGAATAATCAATATCGATTTTCTCTCAATATACCCAGGAAAAAAGGAAACTATTGTGTCTTTGGTGTTCCAAAAAGTAATGAATATCAGATCATTAAAGATATTTCATTTGATCCGAAACCTAACTACATTCTATCTTTAAATCCTTGGGATAATAAAGCTGCCGTTTTCTCATTAAAAAATATTGGAGATAAAATTATTTTGTCTTTTTCAATTCAACCTAGAGATATTCAAAAGAAAATCAATCCTTCTTGGACTCTTTCTGACTATCATGGAGTAAAAATTTTTCCTGATCGTTTTATTAACGGAGAAGATAAACAGATACAACAACAAACAAAAGATATTCTCCATAATGAAAAAAATATTCTGATCATTGCGCAAAAATTATATCAGCACACGCTTAAATATCTCACATACGGCAGTCCGATTCTTGGTTTATATACATATTCACAGGTTTTACAAAATCAGACGACTGATTGCGGCGGATTTTCAACTTATCTGCTTTCATTATTCCAGTCAATAGGAATACCCGGAAGATTAGTAGTTGGTTTTGTAATTAAAAAAAGCGTTCGTTTAAATTTGTCGTCTTTTATGAATCTTCTATCGCTGGATTTCAATTCACTTTTAATGCATGCTTGGATAGAGGTCCAATTACCAGATTCTACCTGGTTTCCGATGGACCCGTCAATGGAATGGAGGAGAGTAAACGGACTGACAAAAAGATTGGGAGGATTCGGTGTTATCGCTGATGATCGGCTGGTTATTTCTTATGGCGAGGATATTAAAGTGGAAATAGACAAAATAAAATTTACCATTGATCTGTTACAACATCCGATATATCTATGATCTCAACCGATTTTGCACCGAATGAGGATTGGAGTGATGCCCTAACTTCCATATCTGTTCTGTTTCAACCGTGGAAATGGAAATATGGAGAACACATTCAGATTATAAAAAAAATACTTTTACAGTTATTCCAAAATAACAAAAATCATTTCAATGCTCATTTATTTCTTTCTGGAAGATCGGCCTTATATACTATATTGCGTTCATTCAAGCTGCCTGCCGATAGTGAAATAGTCGTTCAGGCATTCACCTGTGAGGCCGTAATCCTGCCAATTCTCAGGAATAAATTACAGCCTGTATATACCGATATTGAAACATCTACATTTTCCATGAATCCTATAGACTTAGAGAGAAAAATAACAGATAAAACCAAAGTTGTCATTCTACAGCATACATTTGGCCTGACGCCTATTCAAAGAGTAAAAATACAATCTATTGTCAGAAAACATAATTTATTGCTAATTGAGGATATAGCCCATGGATATAGTAATGATATTCTTAAAAACATGCCGGACTCAAGTATTTTTCTTCTTTCTTTTGGGCGTTCCAAAGTCCTATCTTCAGTATTTGGCAGCGCAATACTCACTAACAATAAAATGATCTCCAATAAACTGGAACGCTTTGAAACAAAAACCTATCCTTCTCCTTGGTTTATGTTCAGGCTCCTCTTATATAAACCCTTGACAATGATTGTTAAAGCGACTTATGACTTCGGACTTGGAAAATTGTTACATAAAATGATTAATTTGACCAAGATCCTTGTTCCGGAAATTTCAGTCATTGAAAAAAGAGGGGTATTTGACGTAATTTTAGATAAAGCTTATCCCAATGCTCTGGCTATATTACTTTATCATCAACTTAAAAAGTTTGAGCGGATTAGAAAGCTTAGGGCTTCGATATGTGATATATATAGTAAAAACCTGGAAAATCCAACCTTAAAAGGAGTACCTCTTTCTCTGATCAGATATCCTATCCTTGCCGATGTTCCTCAAAAAATATTAGATAAGGCTTCAAAACAAAATATTTTCTTAGGAAAATGGTATGATCAAGCCGTTGCACCAAAGTCTGTTTCTTTAGATAGTGTCAGATATAAACAAGGAAGCTGCCCAGTAGCGGAAAATCTGAGCAGACATATTGTTAATCTTCCAACTACAATTAGCATAAAAGATGCTAATAAAATAATTAAAATAGTTAATCAATGATCTATATGGTAGATATAAAAGAAATTACCCAGTACCCGGTCTGGAGCGATTTCTTAAATAAGGATCCGGGTCATTCTTTTCTTCAAACCTGGGAATGGGGAGAACTTCAAGAAAAACTAAATTATAAGATCATCAGACTCGGGATTTATGATAATAAAAGATTATCGGCAATGGCACTCGTCATAAAAATTAAGTCTAAAAGAGGAAATTTTTTGTTTGTTCCTCATGGACCGGTGATTGACCCCAAAGAAAATAATTCCCTTATAGATATATTGTTGGAAGGTTTATTTAAATATTTAAAACGTCTGGCCAAAGAAGAAAATTATTCTTTTATCAGAATCGCCCCGATTATGAAAGATTCGGAAAATAACCGGAAACTATTTTCCCGTTTAGGATTCAGAACTGCGCCGATTTATATGCATGCGGAGCGGACCTGGGTCTTAGATATCAATAAAACCGAAGATGAATTGTTAAGTGAAATGCGGAAAACAACCCGTTATCTGATAAAGCGGGCCGACCGCGAAGGAGTTATCGTTGAGCAGCGTTCAGATGAAAAAGCATTTAAGGAATTTTTAAGAATATATAAGGAGACCGCAAGTCGCGAACATTTCGTTCCTTTTTCTTTAAGCTATATCAAACATGAATATGAAGAATTTAAAGCAACCAACAACGTATTGTTTCTATTTGGAAGAGTGAATCAAGAATATTCTGCATCAGCCCTTATTCTTTTTACAAAATACGGGGCGTTTTATCATCAAGGTGCATCGATCCATACAAAAATTCCTGTCACATATCGCCTGCAGTGGGAGGCGATAAAAGAAGCAAAAAAAAGGGGATGTATTTTATACAATTTTTGGGGGATACAACAAGATGGGAGAACTCCGAAAAACTGGGGGGGTCTGACAATGTTCAAAACCGGATTTGGTGGCCGGCAGATTGATTATGTTCCGACTCAAGACTATATTATCTCCCCAAAATATTTTTTTACCTATTTCTATGAGAGATACCTTGCCTGGAAAAGGGGAGTATTATGATTTTTGCTTCATCCAAAATTCAGACTGCCGGCAAAGCTTCTTTTCATCTTTTTTATCACGTAAAATAAATTTTATTGCTTCTTCCAAAAAAATTGTGTTTTGTGATCCCTTAACTAGAACAACAGAATGATAGGGGAGATTGGTTTTTAAATACCTACCCATTTCAACTGAACTTTCAAACCAACGGCCGGATTTAATTTCCGGTAACACATACTTTTTAGTTAATTCACCAACACAATAAAAATAATCAATGCCGATTTTTTTTAGTTCTTCTGCAACAATTTTATGCTCATGTTCCGCCTCTCGTCCCAACTCTCTCATGTCTCCCATTAAAACGATAAAAGGCTTGCTTTCCTTTTTTGCCAATGAACCGGCCGCCTCAACGAATGTCAAAAAAGATGCCCGAGATGCATTATAGGAAGAATCGATGATCACCGAGTCGTTAATACCATTAAAAAAGGAGGAGCGTCCTTTCGGCAGGGAAAAATTGGCCAGTAAGCTTTTTTTTATTTCATTAATGTCCAACCCCAATGATATACCGACCAAAAATCCGGCCCCCAGGATTTCTTGGTATTTTTTTGGTAAAAAATAGCCTTTTATTTCTATGTTAATTTTTTTTGAACGGAGATAGGGGATTATCAAATCAAAACAGGATTTATTCAAATAAATATCATAATATCCAAAATAAATATCATTTTTCTTATTTTCTCCGAAACTTAATAACTTTGTCTTATTGTCAGGCCTTTTTTCAAAAATTAATTTTAAATTTTCATCCGTTCCGTTATATATCCCTATTTCCGGTCCATTTTTTGTAATTATTTTTGCTTTTTCCTCGGCAATTTTTTTGGTAATCAGTTCAACTCTTTTTTCACTGTTTAAATTATCCGGTAAAATCAGATCAAACTGTTCGCTATGGACCGGATAAGCGTTTAAGACTACGGAAATATCGGGTTTAACGATTGTTAATAAATAATCCATGTTTTTTGGCGGATAAGGACTGTCGACTCCCATTTCGACAATAAGAATTTTTACTCCATGTAAAGAATATATTTTAAAAGGTGACAGAATAATTATTTTTATCCAATCCGTAAGCTTATAATTTCCCGGATCAAGCCCCAAAATACCCAGCGGAATTCCTGTTTCCGAATTTCCCTCTCTAATCATTTTCACTTTGAAATAATCTTTCAAGATCGCATAAATAACGTTCCTCGCTGAAGATTTTCCGACCGATCCGGTGATTCCGATTATTTTTGGTTTGTAGATAAATAAAGACAACTTGGCAAAAAACCGGAGATAATAAAGCAAAATCCAAATTAATATTTTTTTCATAATTATATTTCCAGTTTAGCAAATTGACCGGTTTCCTTGGATTTTTTAAACATGATCTTAAAAAAATTTATCGAAAACAATAACCATAAAATATTTGTAATCAAAGCCATGATATAAAAATTATTTATATCTGATGATCCGTTGATCAGTTTTCTGATCGCTTCAAATATATAAGTAGGGGGAAATAGATAAGCAATAAATTGAAAAGGTTTTGGCAGCACCGATACGGGATAGATGACCGCCATTACCGGCTGTAATACGCCGACCAATCCCCAAGCCAATGCCTGAATTCTTGTTCCAAAGCGGAATATCAAACCCAAATTAAAGATCCCTAATGAAAAACCAAATAATGAGACATTAAAGAAAAAAAATATTATTGCTAATATTCCAATTGAAAAGATATTTGTTTTAAAAATAAAAAAAGAGACGATATAACTTAATATAAGGATAAGAATTCCCTTAATAACTCCGGAAATTCCGTAGGCTAATAAATATTCTTTAATTGAAATCGGGGCAATAAACATATTGGTCAAATTCTTGGACCAAACATTCCAAAGACTGCCGACTCCGATTGAATAGGAGACGATATAAATCGGCTGCCAGAATATCATTCCCATCAGTATTGCCGTCGGATCGAAACCTAAATTATTTTTAATTAAATATATGGTAAAAAATCCAAAAATAATTATATTGGTAAATATCGGAAACAAAAAAAGGTCATTAATGATCTCAACAGACCTGATACTAATAAAATATTCCTGAACTAAAATGGCCTTTATCCTTGTTAATGACATTATTATTTACCTCTGACAATTTCTAAAAATACGTGCTCCAGATTAGGTTTATTCAATTTTTTTATCAAACCGGCCGGCGTATCTTCGGCGACGATATTTCCTTTATCCAAAAAAATCACCCGATCGCAAATTCTGGTCACTTCGGGCATATTGTGGCTGGTGTAGAGTATGGCAATTTTTTGTTTTTTTCTTAAGTTTTCTATAAATGTCAATAGTTTGTCAGCAATATCCGGATCAAGGGACGCCGTTGGTTCATCCATCAGCAGAATCTTTGGGTCGTTAAGAAGAGATTTAACAATATTCACCCGTGTCTGTTCACCCGACGAAAGGTCTCTAAATTTGGTATCTAATAGTTCATAAACTTCAAAGTATTTGGCCAGTTCTCTTATTTTTTTATCGGGATTTTCAACCTGATAAAGAAGGGCAAATACTAAAAGATTTTCCCAAACGGTTATTCTGCCCTGAAGACTGTTGAAAGTTGAAGAATAATTAATTAACTGCAGAGTTTCCTGTTGATATTTGGCAAAGTTCTTTCCGAAATAACTTATCGTTCCCGAGGTCGGCGTGATTGTACCGAGAAGAATCTGGATCGTCGTTGTCTTTCCCGCGCCGTTTGGACCAAGCAAACCCAATATTTCCTCTTCCTTAAGTGAAAAGGAAATATTATTAACTGCAGTAAATCTGCCGAATCTTTTTGATAGATTATTTACTTCTAAAACACCCATAAAGCTAATTATACCCTTAAACTTCCTTTTCTATTTGGAAAATTGAATTTTTCATTCAATAAAGCGCCTTGTATCAATAAAAAAGTTGATTTTTATATTATTTTTAGTAGAATATGATCGATGACTAAAGCAGAGTTAGGATCACTTCTTTCGAAAAAAATTAAAGGGATAAAAACCAGCCCGATAAGAGATATTCTTAAGTTAACCGAGAATAAGGATGTAATATCACTTAACGGAGGATACCCCGCACCTGAAAGTTTCCCGGTTAAAACAATCGAAGAACTTACTCAGATTGTTGTCAACGGAGACCCTAATGTTTTTCAATATCAAAAAACAGAAGGATACCAACCTTTATTAGATATACTTCCATCTTTTTTATCCAGAAAGAACCGCCAGGTAATTTCAACTCCAGAAAACATTGCCATTACAGCCGGATCTCAACAGGCTTTAGATATGATTGGCAGAATGCTGATAGACCCCGGAGATAAAATCGCCGTCGAATCTCCAACATATCTGGGAGCCCTTCAAGCTTTTAATCCAAACCATCCACAATATATTGAAATCGCCGCAGACAATGATGGTGTTATTCCGGCAAGTTTGGAGCAAGCGTTTATTGACCATCCCGAGATTAAATTTTTTTATACGATTCCAACTTTCCAAAATCCAACTGGAAAAACAATTCCGCTTCAAAGGAGAAAAGAAATTGCAGATATATTAAAAAAATACGGAAAACTTGCCAT
>CAYQTP010000011.1:0-6883 GCA_964420475.1 uncultured Gammaproteobacteria bacterium | reverse complement strand
AGGCGAAGACCTTCCGTCATTACAATCAATTGCCCCCGACAATGTTATTCATCTTTTCACTTTTTCAAAAACTTTTGCTCCTGGATTCAGAATCGGCGGATTGGTTGCTCCAAAAGAATATATTGAAGCCTTTAATAAGCTTAAGCAAGGTATGGTATTATTTACCGGGGGTTTCGATCAAGCATTAGTTGCGGAATATATTAGAGGCGGTTATCTTGATAAGCATATTCAAGAAATCTTAGATATTTATCGACCAAGAAGGGACGCTATGGCTCAAGCAATAACTGAATACTTTCCAAATATTTTTGAGTTTACCGTGGCTCAAGGAGGTCTGTTTATTTGGGTCAGCCTAAAAAAAGAGTTCCAACGACTAACCGGATTATTAAATATGAAAGAGTTGTTAGATAAAGCCATAAAAGCCGGAGTAAGTTTTGTTCCAGGATCGCCCTTTTTTGCCAACAGTAAAGGTGACGAAATTGCCATGAGATTAAATTTTAGTAACCAATCGGAAGAAAATATTGTCGATGGTGTAAGGATGATTGGTGAACTTCTTAATACAGAACTTTCTAGACTTCAAACCTTGGGTGTCTTTAATTATTAAAACGTCATTCAAAAAAATATAAAATATATTAGAATTAAATCGTGGGTAAAAAACTTATTTTCATTGTCATCTTTCTAGTCGGAATAATTTTGGGTTCAACTACTACCAGTTATTATAAAAACAAACAGCTTTCTTCCCTCAGCCATCAGGAAAAAACCATCTGCCTGGATAAGCTGCAGGAAAGCAGCCGTCTTTACCAATCTTTAAAAACCAACTGTCCGCTCCCCACTAATGGTAGTATGTATTTTAACTACCAGCTAACCGCAGGTGAACAGAGTGAAAAAATCCTCAGCATTAGTCTTGAAAGTCTGACACCAAACATCTTGGCAGACGCCATTGACCTTCGACTTGATTTCGATAAAGGAATTGAGATTGTGGAAATTATTAATGGTGATAGTTTTTCCCTTTATCCAAGAAAAATTATCGGGGATGGTTATATTTTAATAACCGGAGTTGCCCTCAGTCAAAAAAATGAAATTCAGTTTGCCAAACCAAAAACCACCTTTATCAAATTAAAACTAAAAACAAGTGGTTTAAATTCCAGACCTATTATCAGTCTTAATCGTCAGGAATCAAAAATATATTTATCGGGTAATGACATTCTCGATCTAAACCGGTCTTTTTCCCGGATCGAACCTTAATATGAGATTAAAAAATCGCAAAGAATTATTTTTAATTCTATTTTCTTTAATTATCTTTGTCGTTCTTGTTATTTACAACATGAAGTACGGACTTAGAACTCGCGCCACCGGCCCGGAACTAAATCTTGAAATAAAACTTCAGGGAGATTTTAGTAATATTAACAATCCTCCAATCAAAGCTGCAGTTACTTTATATACGGTTGAGGCAAAAATAATGGAATTTACCGGTCAAAGCCTGATTCAGGAAAACCAGAATGTATTTAGCATCAAATTATCGCTTTCCGATATTGATCTGACTAAAATCTACGCTGTTTTCATCAAACCGGAAAGATACCTCGGCCGGCTTTTTTGCAGCCAGACAGTAGTTGGCTCGGAATGCCGTTCGCCCCAATTAATTTTCGAAAATAAACAAAATAATATTGATCTGTCCGAACATATTTTTTTATCCGGCGACTTAAAACCGTTTGACGGAAAAGTCAGTTCATATGATCTGTCAATTATCATCAATAATCTGAGCAAGGTTGCCAGTCCGCCAGCTGACACTGATATTAATAATGACGACTATACCGACACACAGGACTATTCACTTGCCCTATATACCCTTGGTAAAAATGGAGTTGATGACACGATAAATTTTGCTTCACCGTCCGCCACACCGACGCCGACTGTGCTTATAACTCCAACTCAGTCAGCATTGACCAGTACGCCTACACCGACAACGACTGTCCAGCCAACACTAACTAAAACTCCCACCCAAACACCAACATCCGGACCGTCAAAAACTCCAGCCCCGACATCGGCAACGTCGGCATGCAGTGATATGGACGACGGCCTGCCCAACTCAACTATGCACTATCCGGATGGTTCTACCTCGATACCTTCTACCACCAAGGAAATCTGCGCTTTCAACGGAACTCAATACTATTCGCTGCCTTATCGGAATCCAAACTGTTCGATAAACCAAACAATGATCGATAGAGCTTATGAAAGAATTAAGACTTATTATCCTGGATATTGGGGGTCCACAAAAATTTTAGATGATTGGGAAGCTGTTCAAACCTATGCGGAAAAATATAATTTTAATCCGTTATTTGTCACCGCCCTCTGGATTGAAGAATCAGCCGCCGGCGGTGCAACTGCTGCTCAACAGCTTGGCTGTTTATACCGGCTAAATAGTGATGACACCTATACTTTTCTACCAGCCAGCTCAAATATCTGTGAACAGATGGAATGTCTTTTTGGCAGGCGTTCAGTTGACCCCAGCAACTATGCTTTATGGGCCTGTCAGTATCAGTACGGTTCCGGTAAATGGCAAGGTGGTCAGTGCCTTGAAACTACCAGCTTTACTAAGGGTATCGAATATTGGTATAACTATATGGGGGAAGATTTAAGTTCTAACTGTCAGATCAAATACTACTCACCGGCTGATTCACGCTGCAGTCAATAGATCAAAGCTTCTTTATATTTAAAAGCGTTTGTTATAATGTAGGGACATGATTAATATCCTTAAAACGGCCGCAATTGAAGCTGGAACTATCCTTCTAAATTACTATAAGAAGAATTTGACTATAAACTATAAGACTTCCCATAAGGACTTTTATACTATAGCTGATATTGAAAGCCAAAAAATTATAAAAGAAATAATTATCAAGCTTTTAGTCAAAAAAGGTATTGATAAATCTGAGATCGGTTTTATCGGTGAAGAAAATTTAAACGTAGCTACCGGGAAAAAACATCTTTTTGTCATCGATCCTCTCGACGGCACGACCAACTTTGCCTCAGGATTTGATTTCTTTGCCATTTCTATCGCTTATTTCTATCAAGGCGTACTAACTGCCGGCCTGATTTATCGTCCAACCACCAGAGATTTTTATTATGCCCAAAAAAATCAAGGTGCTTATAAAAATAACAAACCATTAAAAATAATTTATAAACCATTGAGACAATGCTTGCTTGATGGAGTTATTAGCTCAAGACCAAATAAATATCTCCAGCTGTTTAATAGTTTTAAAAATATCTTTCCTTATATTTTAGGATTCCGATCCGTTTTTTGTATAACTTTAAGCAACTGCTTATTGGCTGAAAATATCTTTAATATTATTGTTAACGGTCATACTTTCATATGGGATATAAGTGCCTCAAAAATGATTATAGAAGAGTCAGGAGGCATTATGTTTGACTTTAAGGGTCAACCGGTTGAATTTAACCTGAAAAGTCCCAAGCAGGCATACAATATGATTACCTGCCATCCAAAATTAAAAAAGGAGCTTTTAGCCTTCTTTTCTTAATAAAACACTTCCCCGGATTAAAAAAGGTAGAGAAGACTTCATTAAAAAATAATAAATAATTAATATTAGCGCTTTGTTACAATATAAACCTATATAATTCAATAGGGGATTCATGTCAATATACCTGGATAAAGAACCGACAGACAAAAAAGGGAATAATTGGGGATTAATTAGTAATTAATTAATTTTAAATAAATAATAAAAAATAAATAATTGCTAATTTAGATTGTTATTACAATGTGCCACTCCTCTTCCGTTAACCGTGGTTAACATCGTAAAAGATATAATTTACGACGTTGTATATGTTCTTTTCTCCAACTATATATACATTAATTTCACCCTAATGGTTATGTCGATATTTTATGTAAAAAAATATCAGGGAATAAGATGAGGCTTCTCCGGAAACATAGACTGATTAACTCTATACTCATCAATTCGTCAAATGAATTAATTCTTGAATAATAATGATCATTGACCTCTTCTCCTATCTTTAAATAATCAGACAACTATTTAGCCTGTCTTATAGTCCTAAACTGATACTTTTGAAGCTAAAAGTATCAGAAATAGCAGTCATTTGCTTATAAGAGAAGCATAATATGTTAGTTTTAGACTGTAACAATAATCTAAATTGTATTTTTTGAGGCTATTCTCTAATGAAGACGGATATTATAACAAAGACTATCATTCATATTTAGCTTGTTATATAAATATAATCTTTAATTTTAGCCTCGATTTTTTCTTATTATCCACATTCTTGTATGGATACTATTTGGAGTATAGAGATAGTCTATTCTTCGTTTTTAGCTTTGAAATCTGGTTTTGATTTTTTAGTACTAAATTTTTATATTTAATATTTTAATTATATCCTATAGTTTTATTACGGTCGTACATTAATTACTATAGGATATTTATTCACGTTCGTGAATTATGCCATTCCCCTCTCCCCGTCTTTAGGTAGATACAAATTTTAAACGTTTAATAATTACCAGCTCAACGAAAGTAATGTTATTAATAGCACGAAGATCCAAACACTTACATATTCACGTATAGTTTCTTTAAATAATTTCTGATCAATATGGTGGTATATTATTCCCGTTATGCTGTAATAAGTAGCCGTTAGAAATAAAGCATAGACAGAAACCCTCAAAGGCACAAAAGAAATAAGCAGGCTTATTTCAATGATTAAGAGGGTGATAAATAAGGAGTAAATAAAGATATCTTTTTCCAGATATTTATTGAGTCTTATTGTCCAAAATAATTGAAGACTTAATAAAAAAGTACTTATCCCCGCCCCAACTATATTAATAAAAAAATGATATTTTAAAGAAAAAAGAACATTATATAATAGAAATGAAACTACAGCCTGATAAAAAAAATTAATAGAAAAAGCGGCCCGGTAAAGCTGTAGATTCTTCTCTACTCCTATATTAAAAATGTTGGCACAAAGTAAAACTGCGTATATTGACACTTCATAAACAAAAATAAAGGGCAGACGGGTTAACCATCGGCCCGGAAAAAGAAAATAGAATAGATAGAAGAACACGGTTATTAACTCCGGCATCAGAAAAAGACCAAACCATCCGATCTTTTTAATCCCTTCAAGAAATGAAAAATAACTTAAAAGATAAGTAATTATAATAAATAGAGGTAAGAAAAAAATTGCTTTATCAAAATTAAAGAAAGTAGAGATAAGCATCAATAAGCCTAAAATTAAAACAGACATTACAAGGCGAAGCCTTTTATCAATTTTGCTGGCTTTTTTTTCAAATAACTGTCTTAAAGCTTTTATTTTAAACATAATTATTTAACCTAAATTAGTATAGACACGCTGAATATCATCTAAATTCTCTAAGGCTTCAACGATATCCAAAACCTTTTTTTCCTTCTCAGGAGAATCAAGAACTATCGGGGTAGTTGGTAAATAATCTATTTCGGCCAAGTCATATTTAATATTATTTAAGTGTGTTTTTAATAAACCGAAATTACTAAAAGGGAAAAAAATAAAAAAATGACTATTATCTTCATTAATATCAAAGGCTCCTAATTTTTCTCCAATTTTAAAAACAGCCTCTTCATCAACTTCGGTTTTCATAAAACTGACAAAAGCACATTTTTTGAAAAGATACGAAACTGAGCCTGGAGTACCAAATTTACCGGAATTTTTCTCCAACATATTCCTGATCTCAGATGCAGTTCTATTTGAATTATCGGTTGTAGATAGAATTAGCATAAAAATGCCGTAAGGACCAAAGCCTTCATAGACAATCTCTTTCAGCTTTGTTTGGTTCGGTCCGGATCCTTTTTCAATGGCCCTTTTAATATTCTCCTTAGGCATATTAACGGTTTTTGCTTTTTCGATCGCTAAACGAAGTCTAATATTATTTTCCGGTTCAACTATTCCCCCACCCTCAAATACTGCCAAAGTAATCAAGTGGGACATTTTTGCAAAAACATTGCCTTTAACTAAATCATTAGCTTGTTTTTTTCTTTTAATATTTGCCCATTTCGAATGTCCGGACATATCTTTCCCAATTATACTTGACAATTGTTAATTTTAAAATATACTTGACCAATAACTATGAAAGATATCTCCCAACTTGAAAAACAAGCAATAGACAATGCGGTCAATGGTCAGTGGAAAGAAGCTATTAATTTTAATGAGTCCATTATCAAAATTGATAAAAAAAACGTCGAAACTTATCTTCGGTTAGGGTTTGCATATCTTCAAACAAATAAAATAAAAAAGGCAAAAAAGTATTATTTACAAGCCCTAAAGTTACAACCTAACAATAACTTTATTATAAAGAATCTTGAAAAAATAAAAATTTTAGAATCAAAAAAATTAACCAATCTTAAAACATCCTTGGTTGACCCTCTTCTTTTTATTGATATTCCGGGAAAAACCAAAACGGTTAATCTGGTTAATTGTGGTCCAAAAAGTGTTTTAGCCAAACTGACAGTTGGTCAGCGGGTATATTTAATTAGTAAAAAAAGAAGGATAGAGGTAAGAACCGAGGATAAAGAATATGCCGGCTGTCTACCGGATGACCTATCCAAAAGATTGGCGATTTTTATAAAAAATGGTGGTCTTTTTTCAGTCTATATCAAGGAAACTTCCCTAAAAAACACGGTTGTTCTTCTTAAAGAAGAAAAAAAGGGCGGCAGAATGTTAAAATTCGTGACCTTTCCAACAAATTCCGATATTAATCTTTCCCGTTTGGAAAATTCTTCTGGAGAAGATACGTCGTCTGAAGAAGATACTGAAGAAATCAGCCTGCTTGATCTGGAAAAACTGGCGGAAAAATTAAACAACGAAGAAAAAGATTATCTGCCTTTTGATCCTGATGAAAAAA
>CAYQTP010000010.1:13739-14763 GCA_964420475.1 uncultured Gammaproteobacteria bacterium | reverse complement strand
TGAAGATCGCCCGTAAGTATAAGTTAAAAGTGATTGAGGATGCAGCTCCGTCACTGGGAAGTCTATATAAAGGGAAAAAAGTCGGGGGGATAGGGGATGTCGGCTGCGTCTCGTTTCATGGAGCCAAAATTGCTGTCGGCGGAGAGGGCGGAATGTTTTTGACTAATAATAAAAAATATTACGAGAAAGCCATTTTGCTTTCAAATACCGGTAGAACCGACCGGGTGACGACTTTTTGGTGTGACGTATTGGGTTATGAATATCAAATGGCAAATGTGACTGCGGCCTTAATTACCGCCCAAGTTGAAAGAATTGAAGAATTAGTCGTCAACAAGCGCAGAATTTATGATCAGTATTATAAAAGATTAAAAGATGTCAAAGAACTTCAAATTCTCAAAGAGAATCACGGGGATAGAGCTAACTATTGCTATCCCGCCTTGCTTCTAAAATCAAAAAAAATTTCCCGTGATAACCTTGTTCAAACTTTAAAAAAATACAACATTCATTCACGGAATGCCTTCCCGCGAATGAGTTTATTTCCAATGTATAAGGCCAGGTTCAAAAATCCTGTCGCAACTCAAGTAATGAAATATGGATTTAATTTGCCGGCCGCAGCTAATTTAGACGAAAAAGATGTAAATTTCGTCTGCGATGTTCTGCTGAGTTTAATCTAAATTATCAACTGCTTTTTTTCATTTATTCCGTTATTTATCTATTATTGTATAATATATCGATGAAATCCAAAAAGCTTATCTCCATCGTCATTCCAATCTACAATGAATCTCTTGGAATTCCTGAACTGGTAAAACAATTGACAAAATTTATTGATAAAAGTTCATCTTATGATTTTGAAATCATATTTGTTGAACATGGATCAGTTGACAACTCCTATGCTCTTTTACAAGAATCTGCCGGTAAAGATAACAGGATTAAAATTCTCCGGCTTTCAAAGAATTTTGGCTGTGACGGCGGGATTGCCGCCGGGATGCGTTTTGCCAGCGGAGATGCCTGCGTCATCATGATG
>CAYQTP010000010.1:11424-13729 GCA_964420475.1 uncultured Gammaproteobacteria bacterium | reverse complement strand
TGATCTTCAGGAGCCGGTTGAGTTGATATCCGACTTCATCAAAAAATGGAAGCAGGGTTATGAAATTGTTTACGGAGTGGTCAAGAAAAGAACAGCCGGATTTTTAAGAAACGTCAGTTCTATTTTATTTTATAAAGTAATCAATATGTCTACTAAAAATATGTTTCCGGAAAATGCCAGTGATTTTCGGCTGATAGATAAAAAGGTTTATCAGACGATAAATCAAATGGGTGAGCAGAATAAATATCTCCGGGGACTAATCATGTGGACCGGTTTCAAACATATAGGTATTACTTTTAACCGGAAAAAACGTTTTGCCGGAAAATCAAAGGCAGATTTTAAAGCTGCACTAAGCGTTGCTTTAAACGGTATTTTTTCCTTTTCTTATCTGCCTCTAAGATTTGTTACCTTTCTTGGAATTGGAATTACAATTATCTCTTTTTTTATGATCATATTTTATCTCTATCTATTTATCGTTCATGGCCGGGAAGCACCCGGTGCTGCAACGATGATAATATTAACCTTAAGTTTATTCGGAGTTCTCTTCTTTATTCTCGGAATTATCAGTGAATATCTGGCGCGGATCTACGATGAAGTCAAAGCCCGTCCGCCATTCATAATAAAAGACAAAATTAATTTGTAAAGTAATTTAACTTCTGTATAATTTATCATCTATAATGAAAACCAAAAAAATAAGAGTTGGTATCATTGGAACCGGTAATATTGGCTCTGATTTATTAACTAAAATTTTAAGATCTCCCTTTTTGGAGTGCGGGATTTTTACCGGTCAAAATCCGGATTCCGAAGGTATCAGAAGAGCCAAGAAATTGGGTGTCAAAACCTCGGCGAAGTCGATCAGGGCGATTGAAAAGAATCCGGGGTTATGTGAAATAGTTTTTGATGCCACTTCAGCCGAAGCCCATGCATATAACGCTCCTATCCTGAAAAAGTTAAAAAAATTTGTTATTGATATGACCCCTTCCCGGATCGGAAAAATGTGTGTTCCCATTATCAATTTAAACAGTTCTCTAAAAGAATCGAATATTAATATGGTCAGCTGCGGCGGACAGGCAACTACTCCGATCGCCAAGGTGATCATGGAAATTAACCCTGATACGGAATATATTGAGATCGTATCAAGTATCTCTTCAAAATCGGCCGGGATCGGCACCAGAAATAATATTGATGAATATACCCAGACGACCAGTGAAGCCCTTATGTATTTTAGTGGTGTAAAAAAAGCCAAAGCCATTGTCAATCTCAATCCGGCCGATCCACCGATCTTAATGCATAATACTATTTATGCCAAAATAAAAAATCCAAAAATCGATTTAATTACTAAGGCAATCAAAATAATGGTTAAAAAAATCCAGCAGTATGTTCCGGGATACAAACTGGTTCTGGAACCGGTCTTTGATAATGGTAAGTTGACCACGATGGTTGAAGTGGTTGGTCGGGGCGATTATCTGCCTATATATGCCGGAAATTTAGATATAATTAATTGCGCAGCGATTGCCGTAGCTGAGGAATATGCAAAACGTAAATTAAAAATAAAAAGATATGAACAATAATAAAGAAATTTTAATTGTTGATTCAACCCTTCGCGACGGATCCCATGCCATGAAACATCACTTCACCGTTCAGGATATCACCCAATATGCTAGAGGTGCGGAACTGGCCGGAACTAAGATCCTTATGGTTGGTCACGGTAATGGATTGGGCGCATCATCACTTCAGCTTGGAGAGTCTTTATTATCCGATATTGAAATGCTAAAAGCCGCCAAAAAACAGTTAAAAAAAACCCAGCTTGGTGCTTTTCTGATTCCCGGATTTGGCACGATAAAAAGTGATATTGAGCCGGCGCTCAAATGCGGAGTGGAAGTAATGATGGTAGCATCTCATTGCACCGAAGCTAATATCACCCGGCAGCATATCCAGTATGCCGTGAAAAATAATATTAAGACTTACGGGGTCTTAATGATGTCTCATATGATTTCGGCTGACGAACTTCTTGTCCAGGCAAAACTGATGGAAGAATATGGTGTTGCCGGAGTTTTGCTTATGGATTCGGCTGGGACTTATCTACCAAAAGATGTTATTGAAAAAGTTTCAACCTTAGTTAAAGGTTTGAAAGTTGATGTCGGCTTTCATTCGCACAACAATTTGGGTATGGCAGTTGCAAATTCCTTGATTGCAGTTGAGTCCGGGGCAAAAATTATTGATGCCTGTTCTCGTGCTCTCGGAGCCGGAGCGGGAAACTGTCAGCTTGAAGTAATTGTTGCCGTTCTTGAAAAAATCGGCTATA
>CAYQTP010000010.1:0-11414 GCA_964420475.1 uncultured Gammaproteobacteria bacterium | reverse complement strand
AGGACTTGATCTATATCAGTTAATGGACAACAGTGAAAATATTATTGCCAAATTAATGAAGAAAGCTCCCGAGATTAATTATATAACCCTCACCAGCGGTCTTGCCGGGGTCTTTTCCGGTTTTGCACCTCACGCGGAAAAAGCTGCCATTAAATTTGGAGTTGATGTCCGCGATATACTTAAAGAATTAGGCAGAAGAAAAGTCGTCGGCGGACAAGAAGATATCATCATTGACGTCGCCAATTTCCTTAAACAGAAAAAAGAATTTAAAGATGAAGATTACCAGATAGAATCATTGTTATAAATTTTTAAAAAATTATATGACCGTCAGCGACTATATTTTTAATTTTCTGGTCCAAAAAGGGGTTGATACCGTATTTATGATCACTGGAGGACAGGCAATGTTTTTGAATGATGCGGTCTGCCGGAATAAGAAATTAAAATATATCTGCCATCATCATGAACAAGCACTGGGTATGTCGGCTGACGCCTATGGAAGGATCACCGGTAAATTGGGGGTTGGGCTGGTGACGGCCGGTCCGGCAGCGATAAACGTCATGAATGGTGTTGTCGGCGGCTGGGTTGATTCGTCCCCGATGATGATCATATCGGGCCAGTCGGCTTTGTCATTTGTCAAATACCAGCAAAAAACTAAGATCAGACAGTTTGGAATTCAGGGGATAAATATTAAACCGCTTGTTGAAAAAATTACAAAATATTTTGTCACCGTCGACGATCCTTCTTTGATTCAATATTATATGCAGAAAGCTTACTATCTTGCTTTACATGGTAGGCCGGGACCAGTTTGGATCGAAGTTCCTCTTGATATTCAGCGTATGGAAGTACCAAAAAAATTATTGAAAGAATTTATACCTGAAGATGAAAGTGAAATAACTAGCGAACTTACCGCAAAAGTAAAAAAAACACTGGAACTACTATCAAAATCCAAGCGTCCGATCCTTTTTGCCGGACAGGGGATAAGACTGGCTTCTGCGATGGAAGAATTCAATAAAACCGTTAAAAAACTTAAGATACCGGTTATAACTTCACGATTGGGAATAGACCTAATAAACAGCGATCATGAATTATATGTCGGTCGCCCTGGTACCTATGGAGAAAGAGCGGCACATTTTGCCATTCAGAATTCCGATTTCATATTAGTGGTTGGATCCCGGCTTTCAAATTCGACCGTTGGTCATAACTCTAAAGAATTTGGTAAAAATGCGAAAAAAATCGTCGTTGATATAGATATCGAAGAGCTGGAAAAACCAAGTATTGATATATTTCTTAAGGTTAATGCCGATGTTAAATTATTTTTAGGTGAACTTTTAAAACGAGTAAATTCATATAAACTCCCTGCTTATAAAAACTGGATAAAGAGATGTAATTTTTGGAAGAATAAATTTCCGGTGGTTTTACCCGAATATAAAAAAGAAAAACCTATAAACTCCTATTATTTTACTAATGAGCTTTCCAGAATGGCTGATGTCAAAGATATGATACTTGTTGACACCGGTTCCTGTTTCCATGTTGCCTGTCAATCATGGAAAATTAAAAAGAATCAGCGTTTTTTGACCACCGGTGGAATTTCCACCATGGGTTATTGGGCGGCCGGAATCGGCGCCTGCTTGGCCAATAACCGGGGAAATACCATTGTTATAACCGGAGATGGCAGTCTTCAGTTTAATATCCAGGAATTTGCCACTATAAAAGAAAATAATCTTCCTATAAAGGTTTTTATTTTTAATAATAACGGTTATCTGTTGATAAGACATACTCAGAAGAATTTTATGGATGGACGATTGATCGGTGAGCGTCCTGAAAATGGAGTTTGGTGTCCGGATTCTCTAAAGATTGCAACCGCTTATGAAATTAAAGGAGTAAGAATTAACTCAATAGATGAAATTGAAAAAAAGGTCAGGGAGGTCCTTGACTATAAAGGACCGGTCATCTGCGATGTGATGACTCCGGAATGGCAGCTGTTAATCCCAAGGACGGCATCGGATAAAAGGCCGGATGGGACGCTAGTTGCCAAACCTTATGAAGATATGTTTCCTTTTTTGGATAGGAAAGAATTTACAAACGCCAATCATCCATAAAAAATGAATTTCCATAAAATCATTAGCAAGATATTGTTTAAGACAAAAAAATTTGACCATCTGTACAAATATCTAATAGTAATTTTTACTGTTTTGATAACTGTACTGTACCTTAAACCTTTACTTTCGAGTGGATGGATTTTGGATGACCAATCGTTATTTGGACAATCAGCTACAAAGCTTACTTTAAAATCTTTATTCACATCATTTTTTCTAACGGGAGGGTTGATTCCTGGAAGATTTTTTCCCCTAGCAGGCTGGACTTTAATGTTTTTTTACTTCGTTGGAGGAAACGTCATTTTATGTAAACAATTAGTTCTTTTATCAATACTTCTTTGTATATTTTTATTTTATCATTTAGTTAAAATTCTTTCAAGGAATCAATATTTGGCATTACTTGCATGCGCTATTATTCCCGTTTTTTTTCAATTCAGATTCTTTTATGATCCAATCATAGCTTTTTCCGCTTTTATGCCTTGGATCTTTATCCTGACAATTTCTTCTCTTATTTTTCTAGATCGCTTTCTTGAAACAGGTAAATGGAAATTTTATATTCTGTCTTTAATCCTTTATACAATTTCCATATATACCTATGAAATTACCTATCTCTTTTTCCTACTTCATCTCAGTATCATCTACTTCCGCCGAAATAAGATAAAAGATGTTTTTCGCTACGGAGCAGCTTTTATTGGATCCTTGAGTATTGCCGCAATAGCGAGTATTTATACTAGAATTCAATATCAAACTCTAATTGGACCTCAAACTACTGCAACCTATAGCATTCATTTTACTCCTAAAATATATTTTTTAACCGTTTTGAAGCAATTGTATGCAGCTTTACCATTCAGTTATTCGTTAAGTAATCCGAGTCAAATTCTGACACAAGATTTTCAATATAGACTTTCAAATATTCGTTTATTAGACATTATTATCGTCAGCTTATTTCTTTTATGTTATTTTTCCTTAACAATAAGATTAAAATTTGTAAAAATTAATTTTAAGAAATTATTAATTTTTGGATTACTACTATTTATTCTTCCCAGCTTAATGATTGCACTTGCGCGTACTTACCAAGATTTACTGGTATTTGGAATAGGTTATATACCTGTCTATATTCAATATTTTGGTGCTTGTATATTGTTGATTGGAATAGCATTATACTTTAATACTTTGGTTCGATCGTCTAAAATTAAAAAATATTTGAGTTTAATTTATGCTATCGCATTATGTATATTATTTTTGATTAATCTTCAAAATAATCGTCTTATAGTTGAGAAAATGAATCAGGCTTATTGGTATCCCCGTAATATACTTGAAGTTTCTGGTAAAAATAAATTGTTCGACAGAGTACCCACGACATCAACACTTATCATGGAATCGGATGACAATTTATCATTGGATTATCCACCGTTTATTTATTTTCTTACGAAACGGGATATTTTTACTCTAAATTCCAAAAAAATATTAACTTGGTATAAAAACAATATAAAACCCGATTCTAGTCAATTACCTATTTCAGGAGAAAAATATTTTATTGAAAAAGGACCGGTCTATTTTTTTCGGTATTGGTCTGATTGGGATAAACGGGGTTATGTCGTCCTTTCCAAAGTTTCAGATTTTAAAATAGATCATCCAAATTCAAAGAAAACTCCGGTAAAAATAAATAATTTAAAAATTTTTTTTCTAGGTAATTATAATTTAGATCTAAATGTTACTTATACAAGTTTTTCCCTTGATTCCAAAGGAAATATTGAAAAAAAGTCTGTAGTTACTATTCCAAAAAACTCTTTTGAAAATATCCAAAAATCAGGAAATAATGTTATTTTTAGCGTACCAATTAAACTTGAAACCGATTACTGGATAGATTTTCAATCGATAAGACTCAATCCTTTGCCTGAACTTCCTTATCCAACTAATCGATAAGTTGTTTCAGATTAATTGTATTTTCTACAATATACATTGGTCTGTTTTTCGTTTCTTCTACAATTACCTGAATGTATTTTCCAATAATACTTATCGCTAAAAGTTGAACTCCTCCAAAAAATACTATACCCAGCATAAGTGGAATTGAAGCATTAATGGGATTACCTATTACAAGGACTGTATGTAGATATACGACTATAAACAAAAAAGAAAAGAAAACTAAAATAAATCCGCCGTAAACCATTAGATCCAGTATTAAATACGAAAATCCAAATATACCCTTTTCGGCATCTTTAATATACCCAAATAAATTATAAGAACTTTTGCCGCTCATTCTTTTATTTCTAATATAGTTAATATAAGATTTTTTAAAACCAAGCCAAGCTAAAAGCCCTCTGGTAAACCGATATTTTTCCGGAAATGATTTCAGACCTTCTATCACTTTTCTGTCAAATAATCCGAAGCCAACTGCGTTTGAGGGAATCTGCGTATTGGATATTTTATTAAAAACCTTATAAAAGTTTTCTCTTATAGACTTCATTAAAAAATTTTCATCGTGCCTTTCATAAATACCCATTACAATATCATGGCCTTTTTCCCATTCTTTTATAAATTGGGGGATAATTTCCGGAGGATCCTGAAGGTCGCCGCTTATTCCTATATAAGCGTCTCCTTTTGCATAATTTAAACAGGCGTAGCCGGACGATTCCGGTCCAAAATTTCTTGACAAAAAAATTCCTTTTACTTTTTTGTCTTTTTCAGCTACTTTGACTATTTCTCTCCGGGTCTTATCCAAGCTTCCATTGTCAACAAAAATAAGTTCAAAATCGTATTTTTTGATCTTATTGATCACCTTTTTGATTGATTCGTAAACAGAAACAACATTTTTTTCTTCGTTATAACAAGGAATGCCTATTGAAATTTTTTTCATATCAAGATTATTTTTCCTTTAAAATTATATTTACTTAGTAATAAACTTTTTATTTCTTTTCCATAAATATAAGTGGAAACAAATACGGTAATTTTTTGATTTTTTAGTATATCTGGTGATTTAATAGAAAGGTTACTAATGCGTTTTCTTTGTAAGTCGGTATTACTATCAACAAAAAATTGAATGTTGGTTTTTTTAAGGTTTGTGGTTGCCAACAATCTTGACGTGAGAGATCCCACTCCCCAAATAACAACTTTTTCTTTAGATTTAACAAGTTTTTTTATTTTATTATTAATAGTTTCTAATTTTTTTGAAGATCTTCTTATATATCTTATAATTTTTCTTTTTCCTTCTTTATCAAAAATAATACTATTTTTTTGCCCGTTCTTTATCCATAAAGAATTTAATACATAACCACCATATTCGTTAATTGCAATCGAATCGGATTTTAAGTTCTTTAACCCGTATTTTGATAGCATATTCTTCAAACTAACCCTGGTAAAGTAATTAATATGTTCTATAGAAAATTCTAAAAATGGTTCACGGAGAATTTTTCCGAAATTATCACCGTCTGGAACAGAAATAAACATAATACCATTTTCTTTTAAAAGAGATGATGCTTTCGATAAATTATTTTCAAGTTCACTCAAGTGTTCCATAACGCTTGCTAAAATAATCAAATCAAATTTTTCTTTTATCTTATATTCCGAAAGAGTTAAAGGTATAACTTTTACGTTATATAATTTTTTTGCTGCTAAACTACATTCCGGGGCCGGATCAATTCCCAATAAATTTTTATATTGATTTTTTTTAAAAATTCCCAATAAATAACCGGTAGCACAACCGATGTCTAAAACCCTCGTTGTTGATTTACTAAATTTATGATAGTAACGTTTTAGATAAGTATCTATTATTTTAAAAGAATCGTAATGAAGTTTTTTTACATGTTCCGGAAGACTGCCGTAATTATGCTGATAAGCATACTTAATATTTTCTTTATAAAATTGTTCTAATTTTTTTGGAGGAGGAGGATTGGAGGCAAAAGCAAAGCCGCACTTTCGGCAAACGACAACATTGTAACTAGACAGGCGATTGCTCTCTAAAATAAATTTTTGTTTATAAGTAACATCCAATTTTTTTGATCCGCAGATTTCACAATTTCTTTTCATAAATCAAGTGTTTAATATAATGTTAAAACTTTATTTTTCAATCCTAGACTTTGGATCTGTTTTTTAATGTTCCCCTGATATCCTTTTGATGATATCAGTATTGGCAGATTTGGTTCCTTAATAAGCCTTTCGGGGCTAATTATCGACTTGCTTATTAATTTTGCCTGATGATAGTTGGGATTTGTATCTATAAAAGCACGAATTTTGATCTTAATTAAATTTGTCAAAGCTAATAATTTCTGAGTGTGAATGCCTGCCCCCCAAACGTATATTACTTTGTGGCTTTTATTTATCTGATCAATTTTTGCTTGTAGTTTAGATAGTAGTTTTTTTGAATTTTTAATATAAACAATTAGTTTTTTTTCGCTGGAAAGATCTTTATTTATTTCTTGAGTCTTCCAAATGGAGGATAAAATAGCGATTACTGATACTTTTGATTGAAGCTTCAATTTAACAAATCCATTTAACTTCATTAAGTTATATATGGATTTTTTTGTAAAAAAATTAATATGTTCGACCGAAAATTGTTGAAAAGCTTCCTGATGTTCCGGTAAGTATTTATTCGACTGGCTAATAAAAAAATTGTCGGCATCGGGGGTTTCTATGTATATTTTACCTTTAACGCTAAGCAGATTTTTAATCTTTTGCAAAAATTCACTTAAATTTTTTATATGTTCTAATACATGATTTATTATTATAAAATCAAATTTCCCAAGATAACTTAGGTCATCAAAAATACTGGCTTTTACCACCCTGACACCATATCTTGCTTTGGCCACTTTAACTGCGTAATCTGAAGGGTCAATTCCTATTATATTTTTATAACCATTATCTTTGAGTATTTTCATTAGCTCACCTGTATAACAGCCTAAGTCAAGAATTTTGTCCTCTTTATTTAAAAATTTTCTAAAACAGCTGAATGAATAAATAAGTCTTTTATTCATTTCTTTCTCATAGTTGGAATTCTTTTCTTTTTTAAAAACTTTATTTTTGATATAGAATGTTTTTTTAGACATCTCTTTATAGTAATTTTCAAAGAATGCTTGATCGGGGATATTGTCTGCAAAAACAAAACCGCATTTTTCGCAAATTACTACATCGTATCCTCCGTGAAAATAGTATTGAGTGGGTAAAATAAATCGCTGATGATAAATTTTTTTATTTTTAGAGCTATTGCATATCTCGCAGTTTCTTTTCATAATAAATCTGTTTTGTAGTATATAATATTAGAAAATAAAATGCTATGGAAATAGCCTTGGTAATACCAGTATTTAACGAAGAAACAACAATAAAAAGAGTAATTGAAGGAGCATCTCTTATTATAAAAAAAATTATTGTAGTAAATGATTGCTCAAACGATAATACCGGAAAAATTTTAAAATCATTACCGGTAACAATAATTAATAATCAAAAGAATTTAGGTTATACCAAAACCCTTGAAAAGGGAATAAGAAAGGCTTTTGCTTCCGGAGCTGATTATGTGATTACTTTTGATGCAGATGGTCAACATAATGCCGGTGATTTAAAAAAATTTATTTCTGTTATTGAAAAAAATAAACCCGATCTGGTTATTGGAAGGAGATCATTTAAAAATAGATTAATGGAGGAAGTTTTTGGTCTTTATTCTAGATTAAGATTTGGTTTTTCAGATCCTTTATGCGGTATGAAAGCATATAAAAAAACTCTTTTTGAAAAATATAATTTTCTGGAAAAAAAATACACAATTGCTACTGAACTAACATTTAAGGCCGTCAGAGATGGGGCAAGTTTTGAAGAAATATCAATTGAATCGGAAAAGCGACTGACTAAATCACGGTTTGCCAATAATCTGAAGGGTAATCTTCTTGAGCTTAAAGCTTTGATGAATATCTTTTTTACTTAATATGCTTCCAAGTAATATGTTCGCCTTTTTTTAATGATCTTTTAAGTTTTTTATTTATTATTTTGTCAATTTTGTAAGGAGGAATTCCATTTTCAGAAATCGGTCTTAAAGCTTCAAGATCTTTTTTATATAATATTTCGCCTGCTTTGATGTTTCGTTTCGCTCTTAAGGACCGGCGTTGAACTATGGCAGTTTTTTCTTCGTTTTTTTCAATTCTTTTTATACCGTCACCAAATGATAATTCCAACTCTCTTGTCTTTTCTATCATTTCTTTCCATGTTTTTGGATTCATGGCAAAACCGTGATCAGGTCCAATACGTTTATTATCATCGGTAAAATGTTTTTCGATAACTTTTGCACCTATTGTTACTGCTCCCAAAACTGTTGTATGGCCTGGTGTATGATCAGAAAGTCCTAAAATAATATCAGGATAAAGTTTTTGATAGGTTTTTAAAACATTTAGATTAATATATTTAAAATTTTCTAATGATCCTGTGTAATTTGTGTTACATTGCATTAAAACAATTTTTTTGGTTCTTTTCATTAGTACATTCATTGCTCTTTTTACATCGTTTAATGCTGATGCACCGCTGGCTATCATAACTGGCTTGCCTTTTTTTGCTATATAATCAATAATTTCCAACCAGGTTATATCTCCTGAACCAACTTTATAAACATCAACATATGGATCAACTTTATCGACTGAATCAAAATCATAGGGACTGGTGAAATAATCTATCCCGGCTTTTTTACAGGTTTTCTTCAATATTGGAGTCCAATCCTGGCTGATACTGGCTTCCTTATATACCTGATAGACTGATTTTTTCCATTTTGATTGATGAGAAAATTTATCTTTCATATGTTCAAAACCATATTTGCTGACAATTTTATCAGCTTTAAAATTCTGAAATTTAGCCGCATCTGCTCCTGCTTCAGTACAAAGATAAATTAATTCTTTAGCTCTCTCCAAGCTTCCATCGTGATTGGCGGCAATATCGGCGACGAAATAAGTCGGGTAACCATATCCAATTGTCTTTTTACCGATTTTAATATTTTTCATATTATTTGAAATGCAGATATAGGTTTTTAATTGTTTCCTTTAGATTGGGTAATTCATGATCTGATAATTTTTGATATATAGAACAATCAAGCGTTTGATCTTGAGATCTCTTAATGAACCGATTCTCCTGATTCAATCTTCCTTTGGAGATTAAATTAAGGTCTAAATTTAATTTTTTGCAAAGATTATATCCAAAATCGTATTTGGAAACAATTTCTCTTCCTGCGATATGTAATATTTTTGGGGTGCTGTTATTTATAATCCATTCTAATTCTTTGGCAAAATGCCATATTGATATTGGTGTGAACATCGTATCCCCATATAAAACAATTTTCTTACCATTTCTTACCGAATTTACTATCCATTCCGCAAAACCCTGTTTATTAGGATTTATATTTTTTCCGACAATTGTTGTTCTGACAATACAGCCATTTTTTGAAAAGCTTAAAAAATATTTCTCACCCAATTCTTTAGATTTGCCGTATATCGTTACGGGAGAAGTTTTTGTTTTTTCGTTTGCCAAATGGGTTTTTAATGGAAAGACGGCATCGGTAGAAATAAATATTAATTTTGCTTCGGGAAAAACATCAATTAATTTTTTTACAGAATCACCATTAACTAACATGGCTTCTTTTGGATTAGACTGGCAATATTCATGATTAGTTAAAGCAGCGCAGTGGATGATTATATCTGGTTTGACCCAAAGTGCTAAAGATTTGAAGTTTTTTGTTTTTAGATCAAATTTTTTAAAATTTTTTGCAGGATTGTGAGAAAAATTATTTCCGCCAATAGCATAAATCTTAAATTTTTTATTCCACAGCTTAACTAAAGTAGCGCCCAACATTCCAGAGGCACCGGTAATTAAGATTTTTTTCATATCTTAAACTTGTTCGATCATTTTCATCAATTGCTTGGCTGTTAACCATTTTTTATTAAGGCTGCTATCATATCTTTCCAGTTTCATAATTCTTTTTTTTGGCCACAAACTATTTTTTGGCTCTTTAAATAAGCTTGTCGGCTTTATAATATACATGTCATTAAACTCATAAGTATTTGGGGCTTCATTTTCTGAAATCAAAGTTTCATATAATTTTTCTCCGGGGCGAATGCCGATAATTTTTATTTTTGATTTAGGAGCAATCGCTTTTGCCAAATCATAAATCTTCATACTGGGAATTTTTGGGACAAAAATTTCTCCACCCTTCATCTGTTCAATACATCTAATGACAAATCTTACCCCTTGCTCAAGTGTCAGCCAAAAACGGGACATTCTTGTATCAGTGATAGTAATCGCGCCATTTTTCTTTTGATGAAGAAAAAGGGGGACGACACTACCACGACTGCCAACCACATTTCCATATCTGACACAGGAAAATTTTGTCCATTCGACATTTGAATAATTATTTCCTTGAATAAAAAGTTTTTCTGCTACTAATTTCGTCGCACCGTACAAATTGACAGGACTAACAGCTTTGTCTGTGCTTAAGGCGAGAACTTTTTGAATACCTTTATCGATAGCCGCATTGATGATATTTTCTGCTCCGTTAATATTTGTTCTAATCGCTTCGATCGGGTTGTACTCACACGCGGGTACTTGTTTTAGAGCAGCAGCATGTACGACAATATCAATATTAACAAGTGCTCTATCTAAACGGTTTTTATCTCTAACATCACCTATAAAAAAACGAAGTCTTTTATCCTGAAATCCGTATATTGTCCTCATTTCTTCTTGTTTTAACTCGTCTCGACTATAGACAACCAGACGTTTGATAGAATACTCTTTTAGCAGTATCTTTATAAATTTTTTTCCAAATGAACCAGTACCTCCCGTTACCAAAATCATCTTATTTTTCCAAAAACTGATATTTTTTTTCATTTTGTTTTTATTTTACTTTTTTTAAAATACTCGTCTTGAATTATAGCATCTTTATCGAGAGTTTCAATATTTTTCTTAAAGAAATTATAAAAGTTCCTGATCGAATCCTCATACGAAGTAATTCTAAGATGGGGGACTGTGACTAGTAATTTTTTATTACTTCCCGTGTACTGAAAATTTAACCCTTTATTAATTACAGTTACTTTTGATGGCTTTTTGGAATTTTTATTTATTAAGTAAACAATTTTAGAAAGACTGATCGATTCAGTTGTCGAAATATTAAAATTTCCTGATACTTTTTGATTTTTTAAAAAAAACTTTATTATTGGAACTATATCTTTCACATAAAGATAGTCAAAAATAACGTCTTGCTTAATTTTGATCGGTAAACCTAACAAATTTTTTACAATTGAATTAGCAATAAATTTAGCACGATAGTCTTCCCCCGGTCCGAAGATCCCAAAAGGGAGCAGG
>CAYQTP010000009.1:4186-15928 GCA_964420475.1 uncultured Gammaproteobacteria bacterium | reverse complement strand
AATAACTGACTGTTGTATAATATGCCCTATGTCTAATAGATTCATTAAGACAAGATTTTTCCAAAGACTTTTGGAAATTATTGTTCCGATTAGTTCTTGGTTTTTGATTACTTTACCTTTATGGCTCTCTCCTTTTCACCCGGCTATTGTTGCTTACTTTATCATTGCTTTTGACCTTTATTTTTTTTCCAAGTGTTTATCAACCGCCTACTCTTCGGTTGTTTCTTATAACGAAATTCTTTTTCGTAGTCAGATAAGATACTATAAAAAACTAAAGAATCTTAAAAATTTTAATGTTTTAAAACATTTTATTATTATCCCAAACCATAAGGAACCGATCTATAAACTTGATGAGACTATTAAGACGTTAACTGATAATGACTATCCGGATAAAGATAGCGTTTACCTTGTTCTAGCCTTTGAGAAACGCGAACTTGAATCTACTCAAAAAAACCAAATAATTATTGATCAATATCAAAAATATTTCAAAAAAATTATCTCTTGTTATCATCCGTTAAAAAAAAATGAAGAACCGGGTAAAGCCAGTAATCAAACTTATGCAGCAAAAATTGTTGATGATTATGTAATAAAAAACGATATTGACAGAAAAAATACTCTTATTACTATCTGTGACGCCGATAGCCAACTACCAAAAAATTATTTTTCTTATCTAAGCTTTGAATATCTTAAAGATAAAGATAGACTTTTCCATTTTTATTGGGCCCCGGTGCTTCTTTATAATAATTTTTATCAGCTACCTTTTTTTGTTAGAATGCAGGCTACTCTTTCTTCAATTATTAGACTGGCTTTTTTATCTCAAAAAGAAAATTTAATTCAAGTATCCACTTATTCAACAAATCTCTGGATGCTTAAACAAATAAATTTTTGGGATATTGATATTATTCCGGAAGACTGGCATGTATTTTTTCAGGCTTTCTTCACCTTCGGAGAAAAAGTAAAAACCATACCGCTTTTTACCATTGTTAATGGAGATGCGGTCTATTCCGGCGGAACAATTAAAACGTTAGCCAACCGGTATGAACAAGAAAAACGTTGGGCCTGGGGAGTAACTGATGTCGGCTATGTTTTAAAAAAATTCTTTCAAACTCCTCATATTAATTTTTGGCAAAAACTAAAAAAAATTATTTTTATCATTGAGACCCATCTTTTCTGGCCGGTATCATTTTTTATTTTGACGATCAGCGCTTCTATTCCGCCCTTAATTAATCCGTCTTTCAAAAGAACCGTCCTTGGATTATTATTGCCCAAACTGTCAGCCTTAATTCTCACCTTGTCGTCGGTGATGCTGATATTATATATTTATCTTGATATCAAACTGAGACAAAAAGTTAATATGAAAACCAAAGTTTCCGGCCTGCCGTTACTGATCGTACAGTGGTATCTTTTGCCGGTGGTGTCCTTTTTTTTCTCTTCTCTGCCTGCCCTTGATGCGCACACTAGAATATTGTTGGGAAAAAAGTTAAAATATAAAGTAACGGAGAAGGTATAATCATGTTAAATTTTCTTTTTACCAAAACCCCCCTCTTTTTCCTTACCCAGTCATTCTGGAGAGATGAGGCTTTCTCATATTTTTTGGCTAAAAAAAATGTCTTCGAGATAATTTATTTAACCGCAAAAGATTTTAATCCCCCCTTATATTATCTGATTCTTCATTTCTGGATGAAGATTTTTGGCGGATCGGAAATTGCTCTTAGAAGTCTTTCGATGATCTTTTTTTGGGCGACTCTTTATGTTGCTTTTCTTTTTCTTAACGATATTTTTAAAATAAATTTAAAAAGGTCCTTTTTTTATCTGCTTTTTTTTGTTATCAATCCGTTCCTCCTTTATTATGCTTTTGAAGCTCGGATGTATTCCATGCTGGCTTTCTTTGCAAGCTTGTCTTTTTATTATTTTTTAAAAAAAGATTACAAACCCTATACTTTGGTGACCGTTCTCGGTCTGTTTACCCACTATTTCACGGTCTTTGTTGTCGCCGGGCAGTGGCTGTTTTTGTGGATCAATAAAAATAAAGGTTTTCAATTCAAAAGATCTGCATTTTATCTTCCGGCATTGATCTTTTCTCCCTGGTTACTGATTGTTTTATTACAAAAAAATTTATTAAATTCTTTTTGGGTCACCAAACCCCAATCAAAATATATTTTGGGCCTTCCTGCAATTATCTATACCGGCATTGAATCATACATAAATACCGATCTTAATTTGTTAAAAAAAATTCAAAACAATCTTTTTTATCTGTCTCTGGTTTTACTGATCGTACTGATTGCCGGGGTATATTTGTATATAAAAAAACTTAATAAAAAAGATGTGTTGATTTTTCAGATCCTTTTTATCTGGGCGGTTGGAATTCCCATTTTTGTTGCGGCAATTTCTTATATCAAGCCGGTTTTTTTGGCCCGCTATCTTATCTTTTCCTCCGTGGGCCTGATCTTACTATTAATTTTCATTCTTGAAAAAATAAATTATTTAGCTCGGGCTTTTTTGCTGACGCTTATATTTACTTTGACGATAAACTATAATCAGCTGCAGCTTATCCACGGTAAAAAAACCGATTTTGGAAAAAATCTAAAAGAAATTAAAGCGATCATGAACAAAGAAGACTCTGTTTATGTCACCAGCGAATTAGATTACTTCACCGCCGAATATTATGTTAACGATAAACAGGTTTTTATCTACGGAAAAGATTACCGGTATATCCCGGCTTATGTGGGTAAAGTACTGATCCCAAAAGAAAAAATAGTTTCGATCCTCCCATTTTATCCGCAGAAAGCTTTTATTATAAACGCTGACGGCAGGTATTCTATTCAGGCAATGTATTAAGATTCTCAATATCTTTGAGTATTTCAGCCGCGTGGGTTAATGGATTAACTTTTTCATAGATCTTAATAATTTCTCCTTTTTTATCTATCAGATAGGTTTTTCTTAAAGTCCCTTCAAATGTGCGGCCCATAAAACTTTTTTTACCCCAGGCTTTATATTTTTTTATAACTTTTTTATCAGGATCAGAAAAAATTGCGAAGTTTAGATTAAACTTTTTGGCAAATTTTTTGTGGGAAGCGACCGTATCTTTTGATACTCCAAGAATTACAATGTTCTTCTCTCTAAAAAGTTTTTGACTATCCCTGAAACTGCAGGCTTCTTTTGTACATCCGGGGGTATCGTCCTTGGGATAAAAATATAAGATCACAAACTGGCCTCTATAATCAGAAAGTTTGTGAACTTTTCCCTTTTGGTCAGGGAGTGAAAAATCAGATGCTTTCATTTTCAAACTAGACTATATTTTTAAAAGGAAATTTGGCAAATTGCACTTTATCTCCCAGATCCCTTTCAATTCTCATCAGTTGATTATATTTTGCCGTTCTTTCACTCCGGGCCGGAGATCCTGTTTTGATCTGGCCGGTACCCATCGCCACGGTAAAATCAGCAATAAACGGATCCTCTGTTTCTGCACTTCGATGGGAGACAACCGCGGTCATCCCGGCTTTACGAGCCATAAGGACTGCCTTAACCGTCTCAGTTAATGTCCCTATCTGATTTAATTTTATAAGAATTGAGTTACAGGTTTTTTCATCAATTCCTTTCTGCAGGCGCCTAATATTGGTGACAAACAAATCATCACCCATCACCTGCATTTTTCCCTCAGTTTTAAGATAAAGTTTTTTAAAGCCGTCCCAATCATCCTGATCAAATATATCCTCCATGGAGACAATCGGATATTTTTTCCAGAGTTTTAGATAAAATTCCACCAGTTCATCGGTTGTCAGGACTAGCCCTTCTTTTTTTAACTGATATTTTCCGTCAAAAAATTCCGAGGCCGCCGCATCAATCCCCAGATTAATATCAGCTCCCGGCGTATATCCGGCCTTTTCAATTGCCTCAATTAAAATCTGAAACGGCTCTTCGTTGGATTTGAATTGTGGCGCAAATCCGCCTTCGTCTCCGACGGCAACCGCATATCCTTTTGATTTGAGAATTAATTTTAGTGATTGATAAACTTCGACCCCCATCCTTATTGATTCTTGGGTATTTTTTGCACCAACTGGAAAAATCATATATTCCTGGATGTCGCTGGCCCAATTCCCGTGTTTGCCGCCATTCAATACATTAAACATCGTGAGAGGCATTGTATAGACCCCGTTAAAGTCAGGATTAAATTTTGTTAAATATTCGTATAAAGGTTTTTTTTCATACTGGGCTTCCGCCCGGGCGGCCCTTAAGGAAACGGAAAGAATGGCGTTGGCGCCCAATTTACTTTTATTATCTGTGTCATCCAATTCGACCATTGTCTGATCTAATTTTTCCTGATCGGCAGCGTCAATTCCCTTTATGACCGATTGAATAGTCATATTGACGTTTTCAACAGCTTTTAAGACTCCGGCTCCATTGTATCTTTTTGGATCATTATCCCGTAGCTCAACAGCTTCATATTTTCCGGTTGAGGCTCCCGATGGAATGGCGGCCCAGCCGGTTGAACCGTCCTCCAAGGTAGCCACACATTCAATCGTCGGATTTCCCCGGCTATCCAAAATTTCCTGGGCGTGTAGTGATTTTATTTTCATTATTAATATAATACCATATAGAGGCAAATTCAATTTAGCGTCAAATCTGGTAAAATATATCTAAATTATTTTGCCCGGTCGTCTAACGGTAGGACAATAGACTCTGAATCTATTTATCCTCGTTCAAATCGAGGCTGGGCAGCATTTGCTTAAAAAATTATATGATTGAATTATGAAGACCGTGGTGATTTTTCATGGATTCCCCAAGCTATTAACAAAAAATAAATCTACAGTATTTAATTATTTTTTATCAAATAACTACAGGGTAATTATGCCCAATCTCCTGTCGACAAAACTGAAATTTAATATTAATGAGATATTAAAATATATTCTTTTTGAATTAAACGGTAAGGAACCGGATGTGATCGTGGGAATATCATTGGGAGGGCTGCTTGCCCCTAATCTGGCAACTATTTTTCCTGAGTCGAAACTTATACTTATTGGAACTGGTCATCGCTTTAAAACAAAAATACCCCTTTATAACCGGTTAGTTCATATAGAAGCACGTGATGAACGGTTGTTATTAGTTAAACTGCTGCGGTTAACCCCTCGATGGCTCTTTAGATTTGTATATAATTACCTAAATCAAAGTGATGATTTATCCAATCAAGCCAATTATATCCGGGCAGATGAAGTTTATGATGATGCTTTCAGGTTGTCTTCAAAAAAAATCAAAGAGATATTGGAGTTTATTTCAAAGATAAATAATATAGAACTTCTACAACGGTTATCCAACAAAACAATTATTTTTGCCGGAAAAAACGATTCAATAATGCCGGTTCAATTGTCTGACAAGATTAATTCCTTAATGAAAAATAGCACGTTGATTATTTTAAACAAAATTCATTATGATATTTGTACCCAGGTAGATTATCATCAGCTAAATGAATTTATCAATTAATATGGACATTAAAACACTGAATAAGATTAAACATTATGCAAAAAATGAATATAACCAGGCAAAAGATAAATATCATGATTTTGATCATATTGAAAGAGTAGTAAAAAATGCACTAGGGATCACTGATAGACTAAAATTTTCAGAAGGTTTTGATAAGAATTTACTTCTCGCTGCCTGTTATCTGCATGATATTGTAATTACGAAAAGAAACAACAGTAATTTTTTAAAAAAATTTTATAATCATATATTTGAAAAATTGTTAAATAAAAAGTATATCCGGAAAATTCTTAAGAATTTTAGTCTGCCGCTAAATGAGGAACAGATATTAGCATTGACAATTATTAATCACCCACATTCTATTCCTTACCACAGTTTAAATAGACATAATGACCTTTATTCAAAGATACTGCAGGACGCCGACAGCTTGGATTATATTTCGTTGGAAAGAACTCGTAATTTTATCTACGGAAAAAGAAAAATTCTCATTTATTTTTTTAATATATATTTAACCTGGATCAGAAAAAACATTCGGCATTTTTTAAATATTCAAGAATCATTAGATCAATTAAAAAGTATTTGATATATTCTAAGGAGATTCAAAAAAGAATTAAATCTTTTAATAATGTTCTGGAAATAAATCTTTTACTCCTTTTATCATGGATGATGGAATATCCCGTTCCGGCCGGCCGTCCGCTCCGAAAAACCAGCCGCAGCTTGTCATTCCCACCATCACCTCGATTTTTGCCAGATACAGTTTAGCTTTCTCTTCGTCGCCTCCCATGTTCGTAACCGCCTCAAATAATTGGGGGCCAAAATTAACGCCGGTGAAAATATCGTCAGAATATGTAACAAACAAATTGGTAAGCTCATCTCTCCATCCGGGTGCAATATTATCAAGCGAATCATTAACAAAAGTATTCATATTCATAAGGTTTGTATAATATTCTTTTTTTGCCCGCAGAGCCGGCTCAGAGGGATTGTCACAGCAGCAATCCCCCGTCCACCTGGCCAAACCGTGAATGCAGCTCCAGCTTGTATTATCTTTGACCTTGACAAATGTTTTTCTCTGACCTTGCTTAAACTTTTCAAGGACGCGATACATATCTAATGGTGTAAAACCATAACTTTCTTGAATTTTTGAGGCTCTTATTAAAAATTCTTCTGCCCCTATTTGATGGTGGCCATAACGTTCCAGGTCCATCATCATTATCATATTGGTTTTATTATTCTGATGATCTTGCTGTCTGGCTCTCATAAACTCATCAGCATCATAAGTAGACCAGGGTGTATACGAAACAAATCCGCTCAAATTCGAGTTTCCTAATACCACGATAATTTCTTCATCTTTATCCGTCTGCACCACACAAATATTATGTTCTGCATCAATATAAGTATCATCCAAAATAGGTTTAACTTGATCGTCACGCAAAGGAACAAATTCGTATCCTGCAGCTGCTGCGTTATGGAGTACTTCTTTTGAAACAGCGGTCTCAGGCAGCCATAATCCTTTTGGAGCAAATCCAAAATCGTTAATGAACGCTTGTTTTCCTGCTTCAAGAAGCATCTGCTGATCATCAGACGGCAAAAGGGGCAGAATAACATGCACCAGCGGATCTCCAAGAATGCTATATTCCCGGTTTGGTGTATTTCTCACTTCTGCTTGTAGTTTGGCAAATAAATCCGGGTTATTTCTTTTCAAATAAGAACGTAAGGGTGCATAAATAGAAGTAATAAGACCCGGAGGCAACTGTTCAGTCTCGCTTAAAATCGGTTTATATACCTGACCGGTGATCATTCCATTATATTCCGGGGCAACGGTAAAACCGGCCTGGTATGGTTTTCCGGCGATTGTTAATTCAACGTTGAATAGTCGCGGCGGTTGATATCCGTGGGCTAAAATTCCGAAATAAGGTTTCTCATTATTAGCCGTTTCAATATTATAGTCTTTTAAAGATTCAGCAAGCATATCTTATTCCCATACAGTATACACAAAGTCAGGAAGAATGCTTGAGACTGACTTGCTCAATGAATTAATACTTTATAAAGTAGCTGATTTTTGCTTTAGACTGAAGGTCGGAAACGAACTTCTGGATTTCTTCCTGAAGTTTTTGCTGTTTGATCGCTTCTTTTGCCTGATCCCTGGTTACTTCCGGAGCAGTAGTCTCGACCGATCCTAATGAAGTCTGTTGGACCTGACTGGCTATATAATCATCAATCTCCTTTTCGCTGACTGAAATGTTGCTATCAACCATTTTTGTGACAAGAAGCTGAAGTTTAATTTCACCTTTCAGATCTTCTTTTGTTAATCCTTGCTGCATTAATAAGGCATCAAGCGTTGCCCCTTGGGAGGTTATATTTTTCTCAATTTTAGATATTTCCGCATCAACTTCCTTTGTAGAGACGCTGATTTTTCTTTTCTTTGCTTCCTGATTAATTAAAGTTTTAATAATAATTGTTTTAAGAGTTTTTTCGCCGCCCTGTTTTTCCAGTTCTTTAATCACCGTTAATCTGCCAATAAACTGTCCATTAACCGAAGCTGCCAGAAAAAATCTTGCTGAAAAATAAATCAAACCAAGTACCAGAAGAGAGATTAAACCAATTAAAAATATTTTTTTTGGCGGTTTAGCTATTAAATTTGCAGTGATATTTTCTTTAACCGTTTTTTCTTTTTTTGCCATAGTTAATGATATAATAATTTTTTTTAAAATCAAGGTATAGAAAAACCAAGAGCCAGTTTTTTGACCACTTCCCTTATTTTTTTGATCTCTTTATTCTTTTCTATTTCTTTTTGAAAGAAAGCAATATATTCTTTCCTTTCCTCTTTTTTTGCCGGCAATCTATGATGTTTGATTATCCCGATTACTTTAAGAATTGTTTTACCAATAAAATTCATCTCTTTTTCTTTCATACCGCGTGTAGTTGAAGCAGGTGTTCCCAGTCTTATTCCTGATGGATAAAATGGAGACATCGGTTCGTTCGGCACGGTATTTTTGTTCATTGTCAGTCCTACCATATCCAAGGCTTTTTGAGCAAATATTCCCCCGCCCGGACCAAGCACCATAGTCAGATCGACTAATAATAAATGGTTTTCACTGCCGCCGCCAACTAACTTTAATCCGCCATCAATCAGTGTTTTTGACAGTGCCTTTGAGTTCCTGACAATCTGAGCGGCATATTTTTTAAAGGACGGCTGAGCTGCTTCAAATAAAGCAACAGCAATACCGGCTGTCTGATTATCATGCGGACCACCCTGAAGTCCGGGGAAAACCGCTTTGTTGATCTTATCGCCTAGCTCCGGATCTTTTTTCAATCCCTTATTGGTTACCATGATCATTGCCCCTCTTGGGCCTCTCAGGGTCTTGTGGGTCGTGGTTGTTATAATATGAACGTAAGGCACCGGAGACGGATGAGCTCCCCCAACAATCAACCCGGCAATATGAGCAATATCGGCCGCTAAATAAGCTTTGACCTCATCGGCGATTTCAGCAAATTTTTTGAAATTAATTTTTAGAGGATAGGCTGTCGCTCCAACCCAGATCAACTTTGGTTTATGTTCCTTGGCTAATCTTCTGATCTCAACGTAATCAAACAGGTCTTCATTTTTATATATTCCTTCCTTCCTTAGAGAATATTGAAACGATTTATAAAAAATTCCGGTAGCGGAAACCAGATGACCATGAGTCAGATGGCCTCCGGCGATCAATGATTGGCCCATGATAACGTCACCCGGTCTGCAAGTAGCCAAATAAACCGCAAGATTAGCCGGTGATCCTGAATAAGGCTGGACATTGGCGTAGGGAACGCCAAAAAGTTTTTTAGCTCTTTCCTGGCATAAGATTTCAAGATCATCAACATTTTCATTACCGCCATAGTAGCGTTTTCTTGGATAACCTTCGGAATATTTGTTAACAAAATATGAAGATAAAACTTTTCTCACTTCACTTGATGCATAATTTTCTGAAGGAATTAATTCAATCCCTTCTTTTTGTCTTTTTTCTTCCTTTTTAACCAGATTATAAATTTTTATGTCTTTCATAAGTACCCCTCCTTCATTTTAGGTATCATCATAAACTAATGTTTTTTTAAATTCAAGGATAAAAATAGAGGAAGCTAAAGTATAATATATAATAATTATGATTAAATTCTTGTTGGGAGCTGATGCCTTAATGATTATTACCTTCTTATTAAGATTTAATCGATTGCCTCCCCAGTCCCCCCTTTTCTATTCCCGTCTTTGGGGAGAAGATCAGTTGGCCGATACTTGGTTGATTTTTCTTTTGCCGGCATTTTTAAATTTATTATTTTTCGTCAATAATCACATTATGAAAAGATATTATTCCGATAATGAATTGGTGAAAAAAATCTTTTATTATCTCAACATTTTCCTCATTGTAAGCTTTGCTTTAATTTTTATAAAAATTATTTTTTTAATTTCTTAAAATGAATTTTATTATTCTTTTGTTAACTGCTTTAATATCTTATCTCCTGACCATCCCGACCATCGCTTTTGCAAAGAAGCTTCATCTTGTTACGGATACAAAAACCAGGAGTCATCCCGCCCATACTCATACCGGAATTGTTCCCCGGGCCGGAGGATTGCCGATTTATTTATCAATTCTTATTATGTCCCTGTTTTTTTTATCCATCAGCAAAATTGTTTTTGGCATATTAATTGCAAGTTTCTTTTTAATTATTCTGGGATTACTTGATGACGCCTATGATCTTTCTCCTTATCTTAGATTCATTATTAATGTTCTTATTTCCGCGTTGGTAATTGCATTCGGACTGGGGATCCCTTATATTTCCAACCCTTTAGGCGGGGTCATTCATCTTGATTTTTGGCAGATCCCGATTAATTTTTTTGGTCATCATACGATCTGGGTCGTCGCTGATTTATTGGCCATCATCTGGCTTACCTGGACAACCAACATGATAAACTGGAGCAAAGGAATCGATGGACAGCTGCCGGGATTTGTTGCGATCACCGCAATATTCTTAGGACTGTTGTCACAACGTTTTACCGGACATGATATCTCGGCTCAATCAGTGACAATTTTAAGCTTTATTGTTGCGGGAGCTTATTTAGGCTTTCTTCCTTTTAATTATTATCCTCAAAAAATTATGCCGGGTTACGGCGGAGGTGCTCTGGCGGGATTTTTGCTCGGAATTATTTCTATCCTAACTTTTGGTAAAGTCGGAACGGCTGTTCTTATTTTATCCATTCCGATGATCGATGCTGTATATACGATGATCAGAAGATTGAAAAAAAAACAGTCGCCTTTCCGGGCCGACTGGGGGCATTTCCATCATCGACTCCTTGAGATCGGCTGGGGAAAAAGACGGATCGCCTGGTTTTATTGGTTGATTTCCTTGATCCTTGGAATTGCCAGTCTGTTTTTAGCAGGGATCGAAAAACTGATTGCTTTTATTACAATTGCCATATTGCTTTTAGCCTTCATGTTTATAATAGAAGAAATGAAAAAGCAGAAAATATGAAGTTCTTTATCAAAACTTTCGGATGTCAACAAAATAAGGCTGATTCGGAACGTATGGCTCGTGATTTTAGATCCCGAGGCATGACAATGGCTAAAAATTATGAAGAAGCTGATTATATTGTCATTAACACCTGCATGGTTAGAGAATCCGCTGAAAATCGTGTTTATGGGTTGGTTAATAACCTGAAGAAATTAAAAATTAAAAATTTAAAATTAAAAATTATTCTGACAGGCTGTATGGTTGGCATGGCTTTCCGTGATAAAACCGGAAAGTATCTAAAAAAAATTAGGGAAAAATTACCCGGTGTCGACGAATTTATGCCGATTGAAGAAGTTGGTTTTGATTTTGCGCCTTTAAGATCTGATAAATTAAACGCTTGGGTGCCGATCTCAAATGGCTGCAATAATTTTTGCACTTTTTGTGTCGTTCCTTTTACTCGTGGAAGGGAAATTAGTCGACCATTCGAAGATATTATAAAAGAATGTCATGAACTAAAAGTTAAAGGCTATAAAAATATTACTCTTTTAGGACAAAATGTTAATTCCTACGGAGCCGATCTTCTTGTCGGTGAAAATAATATCCAAGCAATGAGGGATATTGATAAGAAATATTTTGGTGAAGAAAAAGCGCAGATACCATCCCACCTCCACTGGAGACAAAAAATTTCGGTATCAAGCTTTAAAGGTGCTAAACCAGTTTTTGTAAAACATCTCGGCCGCTACCGGATTCCCACTCTGTTCCCCTATCTTCTTGAACAGGTAGCAAAAA
>CAYQTP010000009.1:0-4086 GCA_964420475.1 uncultured Gammaproteobacteria bacterium | reverse complement strand
GGCCGCTACCGGATTCCCACTCTGTTCCCCTATCTTCTTGAACAGGTAGCAAAAATGGGTTTTGAAAAGGTTGACTTTATTTCGTCTAATCCCTGGGATTTTTCCTCGGAGCTGATTGATGTAATTGCTAAAAATAAGAATATTACCCGGCTGATCCACCTCCCTGTCCAGTCGGGCGACGACAGTGTCTTAAAAAGAATGAACCGCTGGTACACGGCAGACGAATATCTAAGGCTGATATCAAAAATTAAAAATAAAATATCAAATATAAAATTTACAACCGATATTATTGTCGGTTTTTGTGGAGAGACCGATAAAGAATTTGAAAATACGGTTAAGCTTTGTAAAAAAGTCGGTTTTAACTGGGCTTATATCTCAATTTATTCTCCCCGTCCGATGACCATTTCAACCAAAAAATACCAAGATGACGTTCCCCACCCAATTAAAGATAGGCGATGGAAAATATTAGATGATCTAATAAATAAACCTCATCTAAAAAAAATGATAAAATAACTATATATGAAACTACTGGTGACCGGAGGAGCGGGATTTATCGGGAGCAATTTTATTCTTTACTGGCTGAAAAAATATCCTCAGGATAAAATTGTGAACCTGGACAAGCTCACCTATGCCGGAAATTTAGAAAACCTGAAATCAATTGAAAAAAATCCTAACTATGAATTTGTTCATGGCGATATCTGCAATCCTCAGCTCGTTAATTCGTTGACTGCGAAAACTGATATTATTGTCCACTTCGCTGCCGAATCCCATGTTGACCGGTCAATTCTTGACCCGGCTCCTTTCATAAAGACCAATATTGAAGGCACCTACATTCTCCTTGAGGCCGCTTTAAAAAATAAAATAAAAAGATTTCATCATATTTCGACAGACGAAGTATTTGGAGCACTAGAACTCAATTCTAAAGAAAAATTTAATGATAAGACCCCCTATGGTCCAAGAAGCCCTTATTCTGCTTCAAAAGCTTCATCCGACCATTTGGTTCGCGCTTATTACACGACCTATAACCTGCCAGTCACGATTTCCAACTGTTCAAATAATTTTGGACCGTATCAGTTTCCGGAAAAACTCATTCCTTTAGCAATTACCAACATTATTGAAGGGAAAAAAGTTCCCGTTTATGGTGATGGTCTTTATGTCCGAGACTGGCTTTATGTCGAAGATCACTGCCGGGCGATTGATCTGATCTTGCAGAAGGGAAAAATCGGAGAAACTTATCTGGTCGGCGGTTTGACCGATGATATTGCCAATATTGAAATCGTTAAAAAAATTATAAAGATCATGAACAAGGATGAATCTGAGGTTGAGTTTGTTAAAGACCGGCCCGGTCATGACCGAAGGTATGCCATTAATTGGTCAAAAATTAAACATGAATTAGGCTGGCAGCCGGAACATAATTTTGATGAATATTTAAAAATAACAGTTGATTGGTATAAGAATCATCAGGAGTGGTGGAAAAGGATTAAATAATATGTTAAAAATCGCCTTGACCGGTGCCGATGGTTTAGTTGGTTCACGCATTATTGAACTTCTTGGAGATGACTTTGAGTTCATTCCTCTGCCCCAAAAGTCCATGGATATCACCAACATTGATCAGGTTAACAGCGTCCTTAAAAATTTAAATTATGATATTTTTTTTCATTTAGCCGCCTACACCAATGTGTCCGGAGCAGAAACTAACAAGGATCTTTGTTTTAAAATTAATGTTACCGGTACGAGAAATGTTTTTGAAACTGTTGTCCGGAAACATAAAAAATTTATCTATGTTTCAACAGATTTTGTTTTCGACGGGACTAGCCCGCCATATGATGAAGATTCGACCCCAAACCCGCAGGGAATTTATGCCCAATCAAAATATGAAAGTGAGAAAATTGTTAAAGATGAGGCAATGATCGTCAGGATCGCCTATCCATTCCGGGCTGATTTTGAATTAAAAAAAGATTTTTTCAGAACCTTTAAATCTCTTTTGGAAAATAAAAAATCTTTCTCGATGATTACAGACTCCCTGATGACCCCTACTTTCATCGACGATATCGCTTTTGGTCTTAAATATCTGTTTAATAATTATTCCCCGGAAATCTTTCATTTAGTTGGTTCTGATTCTCTTTCACCTTATAATATCTGCCAGTTAATTGCGGAAAAATTTAACTTGGATAATTCCCCCATTGGAAAAACCACCTATAAAGAATATGTTAAAGATAAGGCCCGGTTGCCCCAGCTTGCGGAAATTAAAAGCAAAAAAAATAATTTTTATCCGATGAAAACGTTTGAACAAGGACTGGAAGAAATAAAAAAACAATTGTAAAATATAACCTTATGACAATCACAGTCATCGGCCACGGATATGTCGGCTTAGTAACGGCTTGTGTTTTTGCCGATTTTGGCAATCACGTTTGGGTGATCGGCCATACGAAAGAAAAGATCGCACGTCTAAAAAACGGCGATCCGATTATTTATGAGCCGGGCTTAAAAGAACTGCTGCAAAAAAATCTTTCCTCAAAAAGAATTTCTTTTACCTTAGACTATGAAAAAGCCATTCCCGAATCAGAAATTGTCTTTATTACGGTTGGGACACCGCCAAAAATTACCGGTGAAGCTGATTTAATAGCGGTAATTGATGTTGCCAGAAATATTGGAAAGAATCTTAAAAATAAATTTACCGTCGTGTCATGCAAAAGTACGGTGCCGGTCGGTACCAATCGTAAATTAGAAGTGATAATCAGCAAGCATAAGTCAAAACAAATTGATTTTGCCGTTGCCTCCTGTCCGGAATTTTTGCGTGAAGGAACCGGAATTTCCGATACAATAAATGCTGACCGTGTTGTCATCGGTTCAAACAATAAACAAGCCATTGAAAAATTAATTACCCTTCATAAACCGATTAATGGAAAAAGAATTATTACCAACCTTGCATCTGCTGAGATGATTAAGTATGCTTCAAATGTTTTTTTAGCTAATAAAATATCTTTTGCCAACCTGATTTCTTTTTATTGTGAAAAGACCGGGGCAAATGTAGATGAAGTGCTTGCCGGGGTCGGAATTGACGCCCGAATCGGCAGTCAATTTTTAAATCCCGGTCTTGGATATGGCGGATCGTGTCTGCCGAAAGATGTAAAAGCCTTCTTAGATATCGGAAAAAGGTTATCAGTTGACACTCAACTGCTTTCCGCAATTGAGAATATAAATATAAAAGCCCAGGAAAATTTTTCAGATAAAATAATTTCCCATTCTCCGGGTAAAAAAGTCGCCATCTGGGGCTTAAGTTTCAAACCAAACACCGACGATATAAGATTCGCTCCTTCAGTTTTTATAATCGAAAATTTATTAAAACATGATTTTCAAATAAACGCATACGATCAAGAGGCGACTAATAATATTCAAAAAATATTTGCCAACAAAATTACATATAGCAAAAATCCATATCAGGCGGTAAACAAAGTAGACGCTTTAATAGTTATCACCGAATGGAACGAGTTTAGACAAATTGATCTGAACAAAGTTAAAAAACTGATGTCTAATCCGACAATTTTTGATGGAAGAAATATTTATGACCCGTCTGATTTAAAAAAAATGGGCTTTAAATATTATTCTATCGGCCGACCCACATGAAAATATTAATTACCGGCGGAGCCGGATTTATCGGCTCTCACCTGACAAAGCTTCATCTTGCCAAAAATGATGACGTCACTGTCATTGATAATTTTATCACCGGAGATAAAAAAAATCTGGAAACGGAGTCTGATAATAAAAATTTAAAAATAATTGAGGCTGATGTTATAAATTATAATTTCTCCGATTTACCGGGCTTTGATCTTATTTATGATCTTGCTTCTCCTGCTTCTCCCCAAGACTTCCGGAAATTATCGATAGAAATCCTCAAGACCAATAGTCTTGGCCTGATTAATATCGTGGATTTTTTTATTAAAAGCAACAGCAAAACTTTAGTATTTTCTTCAACTTCCGAGGTTTACGGCGATCCGTTGGAACATCCGCAAAAAGAGAGTTATTTCGGCTATGTTAATCCGGTTGGTCCCCGTTCTTGTTATGATGAAGGAAAAAGGTTTGCCG
>CAYQTP010000008.1:0-16471 GCA_964420475.1 uncultured Gammaproteobacteria bacterium | reverse complement strand
GTTGAAGTATGTGTAAAAGCCTACGAAGTACTAAAGGACCCGAAATATCTTCACTTTGCGAATACTGCTTTTTTGTGGTATTCAGGAAAAAATATCGTCGGTCTTTCAATGATCGATAATATAACCGGCGGAGTTTATGACGGTCTTGAACCTCAAAAAGTAAATGAGAATGAAGGCGCCGAATCAATTTTAAGCTACATTCTTGCCTGTCAGGCTCTAAAAGAAATAAAAAAATAAAAATTATTATTTTAAAAAAGTTTTTGTTATTGTTAAATTATGAAAAGGATATTTTATTATTTTTTAGTCCCTCTTGTCATATTGATTTTTTTCATGTTTCTTTTTCGAGAAAAAGTAAGATATTATTTTTTTGCTCCCATGCAGATTCCCCCATCGGTTGAAATAAAAACAGATAACACCCCGCAAGTGAGTAAAAATATTGAAACGATTGCTCAAAATCTGGACATTCCTTGGGAAATCGCCTTTTTACCTAATGGCAATATGCTGGCAACCGAAAGGTCGGGAAAACTTCTTAAAATTGGGCTGGAAACTAAAGTAATTAAAGAAATTGAAGGAGTGAAACATATCGGTGAAGGCGGACTTCTTGGTCTGGCCATCCACCCAAATTTTTCTGAAAATAATTTTATTTATCTTTATTCTACTACTCAAGATTCCGCTGGAATAACTAATCGTGTTGAAAGATATAAGCTTTTTGGCGACACTTTAAGTGAAAGAAAAGTGATCTTAGAGGGGATTAAAGGTTCTTCTAATCACGATGGGGGAAGGATTGTATTCGGACCCGACGGATATCTTTATATAACAACCGGCGATGCTGAAAATCCCAATCTTGCACAAGATAAAAATTCTCTTAACGGAAAAATATTAAGGATTAAAGATGATGGAAGTATTCCCTCGGATAATCCTTTTGGAAACGCGGTTTATTCCTTAGGTCATCGGAATCCCCAGGGGCTTACCTGGGACAAAGACGGAACTCTTTGGGAGACGGAACATGGACCTTCAGGTGTTCAAACAGGATATGACGAAGTAAATATCATTGTTAAAGGGGCTAATTATGGCTGGCCAATTATTAAAGGCGACCAAACAAGAGAAGGTCTTGTTATTCCTATTATTCAATCGGGGGCAGCAGACACCTGGGCTCCGTCGGGAATGGCATACTGGAATGGCAGCCTGTTTTTTTCAGGGTTAAGGGGAGAAGCTCTATATGAGGCAAAAATTAATGGCAAAAGACTTGATTTAATTACTCATTTTAAACAGGAATATGGACGGATCAGGGCTGTCGTCTTAGGAAAGGACGGATTGATATATTTTTCAACCAGTAATAAGGACGGACGGGGTCAAATAAAAGAAGGGGACGACAAAATAATAAAAATAAACCCCCAGATCTTCCGATAAAACGGGCCCGATGTTTATTGGTTCTTTACTACAATATTTCTATTGTTTTTATTAAAAGTTGTTTAACCTTTTCTGAATTTTCTTTAAGTCTTTTTATTATAAGTTCAAAAGATACTGGTTCTTCATTTTTTTTCCAACAATCATAATCGGTAACCATGGCAATTGATTGATAAGGAATCTTAAGTTCGTTAGCCAAAATAACTTCAGGTACAGTTGACATATTAATTAAATCCGCCCCCCAATGTTTAAACATATGAGATTCTGCTTTGGTAGAAAATCTTGGTCCTTCTATTGTGATAATAGTAGCCTTAGAGTGATAACTTAATTTTATTTTTTTTGCTGTTATGGATAATCTTTTTCTTAAATCAGAATCAAACGGTTCAGCCATTGGAGTATGAACAACCTTATCTTCAAAAAATGTTAATTTTCTATTTTTTGTAAAATCAATAAATTGGTCAATAAAAATCACATCGCCCGGTTTAATTTTTTCTCTTAAAGAACCACAAGCAGTTGTTGCCAGAATATGTGTGCACCCTTCTGATTTTAAAGCCCAAATATTGGCTCTAAAAGGTATTAAAGAAGGAGGTATTGTATGTTTTTTACCATGACGAGCCAGAATAATTACTTCTTTTCCTGCAATTTTGCCCGTCACTAATTTGTCAGATGTTTTTCCATACGGCGTTGCTTTTTCGATTTCTTTTGAGTGTTTAAGAATTTGAGGATTGTCGAGCCCGCTGCCGCCAATAATGCCTATTTTATATTTATTCTTCATCATATGAAACCAAATAGTGCAAATGATATTTTTCTAATTTTTTACTTCCACCTAAAAACGGTAAATCTATGATCGAACTGATTCCCACAATTTCTCCTCCTAATCTCTTGACCAGTTTTACTGTTGTATCTATTGTTCCGCCTGTTGCTATGACGTCATCAACAATTAGTATTTTTTCACCTTTTACGATCGTATCTTGATGCATTGTCAATACATCGAAACCATACTCTTTTTTAAAACTTTTTTCAATTGTTTTGAAAGGCAGTTTACCCTTTTTTCTTACCAAGCATACTCCACAACCAATTTTATAAGCGATAGGAGTTGCTAAAAGAAAACCTCTGGCATCTACTGCTACAACCTTATCTATTTTTTTATTTAAAAAAGGCTCAATCATTTTATCAATCACATATTTAAACGTTTTTGAATCTTGAAGTAAAGTTGTAATATCTTTAAAATTTACACCTTTTATTGGCCAATCAGGTACTTCTCGAATATAAGACTTAATATTCATTGCTATTATTATAACAACTTCTATATCCATGCCGCCAAACCCTTAATATATTTTTTAGTATTTAATTTTAAAAATGGTAAAATTCATTACGCAGAATTAATTATTTATGATACAATCCATAATTAGTATAAAATTACATAATCCGTAAAAAAGACGGAATAAAAATGAAACCAGCAACTTTAAAAGAATTTCATAAATTATATCCAACGGGATTTGATTCAATATCAGTCGATGTCGTTGGATACTGTGTTGCTAAATGCAAATATTGTCCAAGCGGCAATGATCTATCTAATGCCGGCTCATTTATTTCAGAAGTAAAATATGCGGCTATTCTGGCCAAGCTGAAAAAATATGGATTTTATACAAAGAGCACAGGTTTTCATATATATGGTTTAGGTGAACCCTCATTACATCCAAAATTAAATGAAATACTTAAAATTACGCATAAAATGGGGTTCACAACCAACTATAGCACTAATATAATTCGTGTTCCAAAAATTGATAAAGAGGGGCTTAAGGCTGTTAAACACGTAATAATATCCATGCCGGGATTTTCTCAGGAATCATATGATAAAATTCATGGATTTAAATTTGACTTGATGATTAAAAACATAAAAAAACTTAAGAAAATATTTAAAAACATTCCTTTTGACATGAGCTACCATATCTATCAGTTTAATTTACATGAAATAGAAGCGGCAAAAAAATTTTGTGATGAGAACGGCATACGTTTTGCTTTAAATTATGCCGTTATGTTTGATAAAAACCGATGCCTGGATTATGTTAGAAATAAAATGCCATACGAAGAGTTGAAAAATATATCAAAGGAAATATTTTTAGGAGTACTTGACGACCAGATAAAGACAGCACCCAGGAATTATTGCGACTTTCAGGAACGCTATTTATCAATTAATGTCGACGGTGATATCAGAATATGTAATTCTTATACAAAGAAATACGAAAAAAATATATTATGCGGGAATATATTAAAAGATGATATTGATAAAATTATTAAATTAAAATTCTCCCATCCTCAGTGCAACATTTGTAAGGCTGCCGGTCTATCTATGGGTAAAATATATGATTGTAAGGTTTATCCTGACTTTTATTATAACCTTATGAGGGAAAATTCTTATATCAATGATGCTATAAAAAATAGCAATATTAATAAAAATAAATTGTCTAATGAAATAAAATTAATGCACCAGATAAGATTATGGGAACAGGAACACTATTCAGGTAAAGAACTGAATAAATTACGTTCTTTAATCAGATCAACATCTGTCCCTGCTAAAAAAATAGGGAGCATTACTCAAGAATATGGCAGATTTCCTGTGGCGACATGGAAAAAACTACAAGCGTATATTTAGTTGTAACTTCTTAATAAAACCGGCTCGAACTTTTTTTCAAAGAAAAAACATTACACCTTTATTATAAAATTAATCCATACCAACAATGATTAAAAAATCAATTCTCAGCATACTTTTTATTTGGATTATTTCACTTGTACTAATTCTAATAATTATTATTCCAATTTTTAGCTCAACAATTCAAGGTACAGCCGACGGTTTTATTCACAAATTTCGCCTCGTTTCTTTTATCAGATCACTCGGAGAGGGGAATATTCGGCCTCGTTGGTTAGCTGATCAAGCTTTAGGCGGTGGAACACCAACTTTTATTTATAATTTTTCTGTACCTTATTATGCGGTTGCAGCTATAAACGTCTTTGTTCATTCCATTCAAAACTCATCGCAAATATATAAAGCTATTTTGGTTATTATTACCTTCATTTCAATGTTTCTTTTGATTGATAAACTTTATGGAAAAAAAACCGCTTTAATAACTTCTTTTGCTTATATCTGCGCCCCATATTTTCTCTTTTCTTTATATACATATGAGGCGTGGGGTGAGATGACTTCTTTCCTTTTTCCACCCCTTATTCTTTATCAGGTGATTATATTAAATAGGTTATTAAACAATAAAAAAAAATCATTAAATAAAAATGTTATTTTATTGCGGATTTTTCTTTTTATAGCAACTTGGATTTTGTTTATTAATACTCATAATCCTTCTGTTTTAGAATCGGTTTTTCCCATATTTATTCTTATAGTGTGCCTCACAAACAAATCAATAAAAAATTTGTTAATAATTTCCTATTTAATATTTTCATCGTTTATAATCTCCAGTTTTTTTTGGTTACCGGCATTGTTATTAATTAAATGGATAAAGTATGGAGAATTAATTCTTTACGAAGTAAATATGAGAATACACCAATACAAAGATCTAGGTAATTTTTTTTCTGTTAGTTTTAATACTTTGCGTGCAGGTAAAACAAATTATATTGATTTTACTCCAGGAATATTAATTCTTTTAACGGTCATCTCATCCCTAATATTCTTTATCACTTTTTTTATACAAAAGCTCATTTGTTTTTACCAAAAAAACCACCAATTTAAATATCAAAATAAAAATAATGTTAACCAAATATTTTTTGCTTTTATGCTTTTACTAATTACTGTTATATGTCTTTTTTTAACAACGAAACTTACGGCATCCTTATGGGATTTGGGTATTTTAAATCTTATTCTTTATCCATACCGTTTTTTGTTTGTTGCAACATTTACAGGAACAATTCTTTTTGCTTGGCTGATAAGAAAAGTAGATAGTCTCTGGTTCTTAATCATACTTTTTATAACGATTATTATTTTTGCTCGTCCCTATACAAACCCAGACTTAGATCACTTTAATTTTGGTAATCATTATTTTGAAGACACTGCCCAACCGGTTCAATTTGGTCTTTGGACATATAAAAACATGGGAACGGGCGAATTCTTACCAATCTGGGTAGATTATAATTTTGTTCAAAACCAGCACGATATTTTTTCCCAAACATTAACGCTGCCAAAGAAAATCGAACTGGATAATAAATATGGAACTATTGTTAATCAAAAAATTTTATCCGAACGAATGTTTTTTCATTTATCAATGAAAGAAAGTGCCGATATTAATATCAATACTTTTTATTATCCTAACTGGAAAGCGATTGTAAATAATATATCTACACCAGTTAACAAGGATAGCTCTGGACGCATACTTATTCGGGTGCCAAAAGGCGATGTTTACTTGTCATTGATATTTGATTATTCTATGCCTGAGCGCTTTGGTTTTTTACTGTCTTTATTAGGGGTAATACAGTTGGTATTTTTTTTACGAGCACTAAAGAAATATATTTTGTAATAAAACAACTCGTAAATACAACTAAATATCGTAAGACTAACCCCTTTCAGCTGAGCAGGATGGTCATGGACATTCTTATCCCTATAACCGATTGTCTCACATCAAGGTTATATATAACAAATAAAACACCACAAAAAAACATATTACTTTCTAAATATAGAGACTATATACAGATTTTTTAGTTTGAGAACATCTTTATTAACCAACCAAATATACTGCCGATTTGTTCTTCCGCCTGGATCTGATTTTCCAGACTGGTATTTTGATCAAATAAAGCTTGAATAGCCGATTCTAACTGAGATTCATCAGTTTGATTGGTCATCTGATTCTGTAATTCAGTTAACAGCTGAATTCTCAATCTGTTTTGTTCCATCTGCTGTTTAAGACTCTTTATAGCTCCATAATCGGGACCAAAAAGTTTCTTCATCAGATTGGATCTTGATTCAATTTTATTAATCAGGCTTTGGATTTGGGTCTGAGCCTGCACCTGTTCTTGAGCAATGGTTTTTATTTGGTTATCTAATGCTTGGTTGGCTCCTTCCATATCCATTAATTGCTGCATTTGCTGGGTTGCAACCTGCAGTTGGGTCATTTCACCTTGATTTTGAATCTTTATTTGGTTTTGATTTTGGACTTGGTTACCAGAAGGTGAAAGAGATACCCCATCTTGCTGTTGAATCTGTTGTCCTGTCTGAGCTCCTGCACCATTATTTGCCGCAAAAGCAGGAAATGTCAAAGCAAAAACAACTAGTACTGGTAAAATATATATCAATTTCTTCATTTAACTCACCCCCTTTCTAATATAATTATTATTTTCTAAAATATCCCGCTTCCAACAACTTAATCCTCTTCCGTCCAAAGACCCCCTGGGACGCTGTTGCAAGCTTGTATAGCATATTTAATGCTTTCTTCGTTGTATCCGCCCCCGCCTCGTTCATAATGCCAGGTTATCTGGTCGGTTTCTGATTCAGGATTCATCCTGCATCCACCCATACTTTGATCAGGGCAACCGTTCTTTGAATAAGCACCATCTTGACAGGCCATAGTGATGGTTTCCTCGTTCCAATATGATCCCAGATATTCTATACAGGTGCTAGCCTCATTTATTATATCACATGAACCTTTTAAAGCTTTCACCGATTCCACTTCGTTTGGAAGAAGATCTTCCGTTTCAGTTAACATTTCTTCGCTAAACTTTGGGTTGGCTTCTTTGGGTGAAATTCCTTTAAGAACAAAAATTCCAATAAGCACAACAATCAACGCTAAACTTCCTATAATTACGACCTTACCTTTCATAAATTATTCACCTCCTTTTTAATTATATTTTTCAAAAAGCGGAATAATGCTTTTATTCTTTGTCTATTGTTATAGGTTATTTGGTTGGGGAGCATGGATTCGAACCATGAGTAACCTGCTCCAAAGGCAGGTGTGTTACCGTTACACCACTCCCCAAAAGTACTATATTTTACCAAATACCCACGACTTTAGGTTTGCTATAATCTTAGCTATATGAACGATACGATTATCTGTCCGAATTGTAAAAAACCCATTCCCTTGACTGAGGCTTTATCCCATCAAATCCAGGATAAATATGCTAAGTTTTATAAGATCCGTCTTGAAGAGGAAAAAAATAAATTTGCCAAAACCCTGCAGCCGGAATTGGAAAAACAGCTGAAAGAAAAGATGGAATTTGAAATAAAAAATAAAAATAACGAGTTGGAGGAACTCCGAAAACAAAACAGAAATATGCAGGAGCAGATGCTGGAATTAAATAAATTAATCAGGCAGATAAAATCAGAAAACGACGAACAGAAAATCAGAATGGAAAAAAAACTGTCAGCAGCTGAGGAAAAAATCAGGGAAGAAGAAAAGAAAAAAGCCGATGAAGAATATCGACTTAAGATTTTGGAAAAAGATAAAAAACTGAATGATGCTTTAAAGATGGTTGAGGAATATAAAAGGAAATTTGAACAAGGTTCACAACAGACACAAGGTGAAGTGATGGAAGAGCAACTCAAAAATATGTTGACAGCAGAATTTCCGTTTGATGAGATCACCGACGTCCCCAAAGGAATCAGGGGTGCAGATTTGATTCAAATTGTAAAAAACAATCTGGGAAAAAAGTGCGGAAAGATCCTCTGGGAGTCTAAGCGGACTAAGGCCTGGACCGACGGCTGGATAACCAAACTTAAACAGGACCAAAGAGAAATAAAAGCGGAACTGGCGATTATTGTCACCCAGGTATTACCTCAGGAAATAAATAATTTTGGTCTAAGTCAAGGAATTTGGGTAGTCGATTATAAAACAGTTATCGGGGCAGCCGTTGCGTTGAGAAATAATTTATTGGAACTTTATAGTCTGCGCAGTGCAAATAAAGGAAAAGAAGAAAAAAAAGAAATTTTATGGAACTATCTGACCAGTGTAGAATTTAAACATCGGGTTGAAGCAATTTACGAATCCTACAACAATTTGCGTGATGAACTGCAAAAAGAAAAAGACTGGTTTACCAAAAAATGGGCCCGTGAAGAAAAGAGTATTGACCGGGTGAAAGACAATCTCCTTGGTATGCACGGGGATTTGGAAGGGATCGTGGGAAAAACTCTTCCCGAATTAGATCAATTAAAAAAACTTGAAGCAGGTGAATAATAAAAATAATTTAGACGATTTTTTTTCTTTTATCTCCAAAGTAGTGATAATCATTCCAATTGTTGTGGTTGTTTTATCTTTAATGTTTAAATTCGGTCAAACAAAAACGGGTCGGATAAATCCGCAAAAGGGTTTGATAAATCAAACCCCTACAACCACGAAAGACAATTCTATTAAATTAGATCTTCAAGGGCCGATCGTCTGCAATAGTTTATTTATAAAAGATAAAAAAGTTCTTTTTAAAAACAAACAGAGTAATTACCTGTTAAACGGCGACTGTTTTTATACTTGGGAGACCGGAAAATTAAATGGAGTGAAAGAATGCGGTTTGGAAAATTATATCAACCTGGCAGAAAAATATTCAGGGCTTTTAAACATTAATGATCTGGCTAATAATAATATGGTTAAAGATTTTATCAAAGGCAAGAACATTAATGTTGAAAACGTATTAAATTCCTGTAAAAAAAAGGAGATTGCAAATGATTTGATATTTGAAGTGCCGGAAAAAATTTTATTTATCAATAAGAAATAATGCCCCGGCTACGACCTACTTTCCCTTTATCTTTCGACGTTAGTATCATCGGCGCTGACTCGTTTCACTTCCTTGTTCGGGATGGAAAAGGGTGGTACCAAGTCGCTCAAGTAACCAGGGCAGAGAATAGTATATAATATAAAGGAATGGAAAACAATAATAAAAAAGGCTCGGTTTTCTATTCTTATTGCCTAAATCCAAAGGTAAAATTTGATTCCCAGGAAGAAGGTGAAAAGGTATATTTACTGGTTCGTAGTCATCCTTTTACTCAAATCGGCTGGATTTTGACATCCGTTTTTTTAATAATCTCCCTTTTCATTTCGAATTTTTTTATTCCAAATTTTTTAAATTTAGAACAAATATTACTGTTTAACTTATTTTTTATTATTTTTATTTTCAGCTATATCTGGTTTAATATTTTGAATTGGTATTTCAACGTGGGGATCATCACCAATAAAAGAGTAGTTGATATTGACTTTTATGCAGTTTTATATAAGGAAATCACCAATGCTCAACTTGGGAAAATAGAAGACGTCACCATAAAAAGCGGCGGATTTATACAATCGCTCTTTGATTATGGATCTGTCTTTATGCAGACGGCCGGAACGGAAGTTAATATTGAATTTGTTGATATTCCACACCCATCTGATACAGTCCAGTTAATTAATAAATTACTAAGCAAAAGACATGGACCTTAAAGATACTATTTTTTCTGTCATCATTTTACTTTTTTCCGTCTTTTATTGTCTTTTTGCTTTAGTGATCGATAAACAAGTCAAAATTATGGATAAATCCCTTCAGGATAAGCATAACTGGTTTATTTTATTAATTACATCACTCCAAGTGACCGTCTCATTGATTTTGTTGATAATATTAATATTGACGATATTTATTGTCTAATAATATGTTTCATCATGATATCGGTTTTTATTTAGGTCACGAAAAAACTGATGGTTTTTCCGGTTTTGTCGATGAAAATAATTTATTTTTAGCGGTTGAGATAGAGGCAGGTATTACTCCTGAAAAGGGAAGAGAGCTGACGGCTTTTATAAAAGAAAGGATCAGCACGATCATAATTGAAAATTTACAACAGTTTGATTCTTTTATTTCCAATTTGATCAAAGAAAAAAATTTGCCGGCCGGTTTTTCCCTATCTGCCGGTTATTTGAAAGGGGATATTTTTTATATTAAAACGGCCGGTCAGGGACGAGTTTATATCCGCCGGAACAATACATTAGCCCTGCTTATTAAAAACGACGAAACGGCTTCAGGACATATTAATAAAAATGATATTTTTATTTTTACTTTTAATAAGTTCATGAAATTGTTGGGGGAGGAGCCGGGATTAAATAAAAGGTTTGATCATCGTCCGATATCGGAAATCATTGATGAAATTACTCCAAATTTGCAGACCCAGGATGACCAGGGAACAGCCGCTTTATTTCTTCAATTAAAAAAAACTGAAGAGGAGGAAAAACCGGTGAGTGATTTTTTTGAACAGCCGGAAAGAAGAGCGATTCCTTTTAGCTTAAAAGATTTCTATCTTCGATTTGGCCGGCAAAAAATTCTGACTTTCATTGCCGTGTTTATTTTAGGAATTATTCTTTTTTGGAGCGTTGGTCTGGGTTACCGGCGCCGCTTCCAAGAAAACACTCAGAAAAAAATTAATTTGACCAGAGATTTAATTGGTCAAAAATTAGATCAGGCTGAGGAAGTATCATTCTTGAATATGCCAAGCGCCTTAAGTTTGATTGCCGATAGCAAAGAAGAAATTGACAAACTGAAAAAGGTAACCGGTAATAAAAATACCCAAATTCAAGAGCTGGAGAAAATGATTATGGATACGGAGAATAAGATTCTTAAAAAAGAAGAAAAAAAATACAGCGAATTTTTTGATTTAACAGTCGATGATAAAGCCGCCAAAGGTGACAAGCTTTATTTGAATGATGATGATGAGCTATTGATTCTCGATAAAGACAACGGCGCTTTATTCAATCTTTCACTGGATAAAAAATCGCTAGACAAGGAACAATCCAGTGAAATTAAAAAATCTTCTTTCATCGCTTCATTTGAAGGAAAGAAATATTTTTATGTCGCAGGGGCCGGTGTTTATCAAATGATTGACGGTAAGGCAAAAAAAGTCATTGAAAATGACAAGGATTGGGGAAAAATTATTGATATGGCGGTCTTTAACGGTAATATTTATCTTTTAGATCAGGGGAAAGATGAGATTTGGAAGTATCTGACCGCGGAATCCGGATTTGGAGGAAAAAATTCCTATTTTGAGTCCGGCCAGTCAATTGATCTATCTCAAATAAGCTCTTTGAGCATCGACGGATCGGTTTATTTAGCCGGTGACTCGGTCATGATCAAATATACCTCAGGTCTGAGAGATGAATTTAAAGTTAATCTGCCCGATGACAATATTAGCATGAAAAAAATCTTTACCAGTCGCGACCTGGAAAAGGTTTATGGCTGGGATAAGGAGAGGGGGACTGTCTATATCATGGGAAAAAACGGTGATTATCAGGAACAGGTTAATTCAAAGATCTTTTCCCAAGCTTCAGACATGGTTGTCTACAAAAACTCGATCTATGTCCTTCAAGGAAGTAAGATCTATAAAATAGAATAAGTTATTCAATAAAATAAATATTATTGCAGAATAGGAAGTTTGAGATTAAATCCACCTTCATTTGGTTCAATAATCCCTAATAAATCTCCCGCTAATAAATTAAATACTGCCAGAACGACAAATATCAAAAGCATTCCAATTATGGCGTTAGTGATTTTTTGTTGAGCTTTAGCAATTTTTTCTTTCTCTCCACCAGAGTTAATCCAGTCGAAGGCCCCCCAGAGAAGATATAAAATCAAAAACAGGCCGGCGACGAGGATAAACATATTAATTCCAAAAGCAATAAAATTACCGACACCCTGGGCTGGGTCAGCTCCGCCGAGATTCATGGCAGCAGGAGGAGTGATTCCTCCAAACAGATCATCAATCGCCTGGTCAGCTAATAATTTCATTTTGGTATTATGTCAGTCTTTAAGACAACTCCTAACAGCTGTATTGCCAAAAAACTGACAACGACAATAATCAAACCGATGACAGCCGAGGTAATTGAACCATATGCTTTTTTCAGAGCATCAGGATTGTCTCCGTTAGTTAAAATTTTAAAAGCAGCAAAGAGCGTCATTACTAAAAAGATTAATCCGGCGCCGGTCAATGCCAAAGGCAGGGCTAAATTTACTATACCGCCAATTCCCATAATACCTACTTTTGCCGCCGGAAAACTGGTCACATCGATAGTCAAAGCGTTCACCATAATTAAAGTCTAATATAAGAATTTTAATTAGTCAAAGGGTTGATAGCTTTGTTATAATAATCAATAATGTTTAATCCTGTTTTTACCATTACCAATAAGATTTTAACCAATATCTCTAAAATCGAAGCCTCTGAAGAAGTGATTAAACATTCACCTCTTTTACCGCTCTGGGAGAAGCAGTTTAAAGAAGAAGCTTTGATCAGATCAGCTTATCACGGCACCCATATTGAAGGTAATAATCTTCATAAAGGCGATGCCAAAGATATTCTTATGGGTAAAAACGTCATCGGCAGACCGCGCGATATACAGGAGATTATCAATTACAGAAAAGTAATTGAATATATTGATGATGAAGCAAAAAGAAAGATCGACAAAATTACCGAACTGCTGATAAAAAAGCTCCATCGGATCTTGACCGACAAGCTTTTAACCGGGGGAGAAATAGGAGAGTATCGGACAAAACAGGTAATTATCAAAAATTCGGCGACTGGTGAGGTGACTTTCCGGCCGCCTCCTCCGATTGAAGTCCCTTTTCTAATACGTGAATTTGTTTATTGGTTGAATCGTGATGATAAAGAACGGCTGCATCCGGTTTTAAAAGCCGGTATTGCTCACCATGAGCTGGTTCGTATCCATCCGTTTTTAGATGGCAATGGTCGGGTTTCCAGGGTGCTGGCCACTTTAATATTATTTTTGGGCGGATATGATATTCGCCGGTTTTTTTCTCTTGAAGAATATTATGATAAGGACGCGGTAGCTTATTATCAGAACTTACAAAAAGCTTCGGCGGGAGATCTAAGCAGCTGGCTTGAGTATTTTACTTTGGGAGCGGCGATCGAGTTTGAAAAAACTAAAGAAAAAATCTTAAAATTGTCCAAGGATGTTAAATTAAAAGAAAAATTTGGCGGCCAGCAGATCTATTTAACGGAAAGACAGATGAAAATGATTGAATATATTCAAGAAGTCGGCTATATCCAGAATCAAACTTTTGGTGAAGTTTTTCCTGAAGTGTCGGAGGATACGGTTTTGCGGGATCTGCAGGAGCTGATAAAAAAAGGATTGATTAAAAAAATCGGCAGCACGAAATCAGCGCGTTATACTATGGTTTGAAAAGCTTGGTACCGAAAATTTTTTGACGGAATACATTAAACCGCAAAAAATTTGGTACCTTCGCTTTTAGGAAATTAAGCTAAACGAGATATTAACATATGAAATTTTCAGAATTAGCAATTTATTTCGAAAAAATTGAAAAGAACTCTTCCCGGTTGGAAATTACCAAAATATTGTCTGAACTATTTAAATCTTTAAATTCCCAAGAGATAGGCAAGGTTGTTTATCTGCTACAAGGAAGGGTGGGTCCGGCATTTGAAGGAATTGATTTTGGTATGGCCGAAAGAACGATTATAAAATCAGCCATGTCTGCCCTTAACATTGACCGGAGTTATTTTGAAAAGGAGTTTAAGAAGAGCGGGGATCTGGGGCAGACGGTTGAAAGTTTTAAAAAAATATATACGTCTTTTGAGGAAAAAGATATGGAGGTACTGGCGGTTTTTGATACTTTCTATCGTCTGGCAACCGCATCAGGCACCGGGTCACAGGAAACAAAAATTAGTCTTTTGGCTCAATTAATTCGTCACTTAGATCCTTTATCAGGCAGATATCTTGTCCGCCTACCAACCGGCATTATCCGGCTGGGTTTTTCTGATATGACAATATTGGATGCCTATTCCTGGATGTTAAAAGGGAATAAGAGTCTGCGGCCAATAATTGAAACAGCTTATCATGTCAGACCAGACCTAGGATTTATTGGAAGAACATTAAAAGAAAAAGGATTAAACGGATTAAAAGAAGTAAAGCCGAAAATTTTTACACCGATTATTATGATGAAGGCGGAAAGAATGTCATCGGCAAAGGAAATAATTAAGCAAATTGGAAAATGTTTAGTTGAACCAAAATTTGATGGGTTTAGGTTGCAGGTGCATCTAAGGTCCGTTCCTTTAGAACTGTTTTCGCGAAGTCTTGAAGATGTGACATATATGTATCCGGATATTGTCGAAGGAGTAAAAAAAGAGATCAGGGCCGACGAACTGATTATTGAGGGGGAAGCAATCGGTTATAATCCAAAAACCGGTGAGTTTCTTGCTTTTCAAGAAACCGTTCAGCGTAAGCGGAAATATGATATTAAAGAAAAGTCGCTTGAGGTGCCGTTAAAGCTTTTTGCTTTTGAACTTTTGTATTTAAATGGAAAAAATTTTATAAAACTTCCTTTTATCGAAAGAAGAAGAGCGCTTGAACAAGTAACAATAAAAAATAAAGATATCAGTGAGCAGATAATTGTCATTGATCATCAAGAGGAGGTAGATAAAGAAGAAAGACTGGAAGACATTTTTGACCAGGCAGTCAATAAAAAATTAGAAGGAGTGATTGCCAAAAAAATTGACGGAATTTATCAGCCGGGGGCTCGGGGATGGAACTGGATTAAATATAAAAGAAGCTATTCCTCAAAGATTAAAGACACAATAGATTGTCTGGTAATGGGCTACGATTATGGCCGGGGGAAGAGAACGGATTTTGGCATGGGGGCTTTTTTGGTTGGAGTTTTAGATAAAGACAAAGATTTATTTGTCACAATTGCCAAAATAGGAACAGGACTTACCGATGACGAGTGGAGAGAGCTGAAAATTAAGAGTTCGGGATTAAAAATTAAAGACAAACCGGCTGTTTATTTAGTAAATAAACTAGCTGAATGCGATGTCTGGATCATACCTAAAATCGTTGTTGAGATTAAGGCAGATGAAATTACCAAATCGCCGGCTCACACCGCTGGTTTAGCGCTTCGTTTTCCTCGATTGGAACGTTTTCGTGATGATAAAAATCCACAAGAAGTGACAACGTTGAAAGAATTAAAAAGGCTCTCTTTAAATTAAATGACGGTGCATTTTTAACATTTTGGTCAAACGCAAAGGATATTCTAAAAAGAAAGACAAGGGATTATGTTTGATTCTTCTTCCCGAAATTTTAACAACAACATTAGGTTCAAAAAATATTTCACCATATTTTTTTATATGAATTGCCAGATCAATATCCTCATGAACTTCCTTATCATTGGTGCAGATTTCATTTCTTACTTTTGACCAGATATTTTTTCTTATCGCCATAGAAGGACCAACGAAAGAGGGAAATCCGAGAATTATTTTTGAAACATAATGAAAGATATCGGAAGGAAGATCAGATTTATTGATGATCGGTAGATCATAGAAAATTATCGAACTGGTAAAGCCGACGATCTGACCATTTTTAGAGAAAGTTTCTTTAATATTTTTTATCCAATTATCAGGAAGGATACTATCAGCATCACAACGGGCGATAATCTCATATTTGGCGCTATTGAAACCCTTATTTCTAGCCGGAGAGATACCTTGTTTTTTTTCTTGAATAACGGTGATCCCTTCAAACTTTTTTACAATGGAAATAGTTTTATCAGTACAGTTATTATCAACGACAATAATCTCATCGGGCATTTCCTTTTGTTTCATCAAAGAATCAAGACAGTTTTTAATATATCTTTCTTCATTGTAGACAGGTATAACAACAGAAACTTTCATAACTATCATTCTATCAAATGTTATAATTAAACGATATGAAACTATTTTTTTCAGTCGTGATCCCGACTTTGAACGAAGAAAAATATCTGCCAAAACTTCTCAATGATCTATCTAAACAAACAGAAAAAAATTTTGAAGTAATAATAGCCGATGGTTATTCAAAAGATAAAACCGAAGAAGTAGTTAAAGACTTTAAAAATAAATTAAACATTAAGTTCTGTCAAACAAATCTGAAAAATGTAGCGGCACAAAGAAATTATGGAGCCACGCAATCATTGCAAAACTATTTGGTATTTTTGGATGCCGATACAAGGATTAATTCAGCTTTTTTTAAAAAAGTAAAGAAAGTAATTCTTAAGAAAAAAGGTTTAGCCTTTATCCCATATTTTTTACCTGATAAAGAATATAAACAATATAAGTCTTTATTCGATTTAT
>CAYQTP010000007.1:12311-17589 GCA_964420475.1 uncultured Gammaproteobacteria bacterium | reverse complement strand
CAAGACGGCGGGCAATATCTAAGACCTTTTTTGTTTCCGGCTCGGTCTGATAAGCAAATTTTAACTGGGCCGATTCCTCCAGGGCCTGGGCGATAGTCATATTAAATCCCTGTTTTCCGAACGGGATCATCTTGGCCAGCCGATCGCCTTGGGAATAAGAATACCCAAGGGCCCGGACAACATCGCGGACGGAAAGTCTCGCCTCCATTTTTCCGAAAGTGATGATCTGGGCGACCTTATCTTCCCCGTATTTGAGAGTGACATATTTTAAAACTTCTTCACGGCGGGTATCGGCAAAATCAATATCAATATCGGGAGGAGTCGGGCGCTCCGGATTTAAAAATCTTTCAAACGGCAGATTGGGATCAATCGGATTGATATCCGTAATGCCAAGAATATAGGCCACCAGCGATCCGGCCACCGATCCTCTGCCCGGTCCGACGGCAATACCCTGATTTTTTGCCCAGTTGACAAAATCCTGGACAATTAAAAAATAAGTCGAGTAACCTTTTTTATTGATAATATTCAGTTCGTATTCAACCCTTTTTTTTATCAGATCTTTCGGGTATGAATCAACTCTTTTCTTTCTTTCTTCAACCAGCTGGATTAAATATTTATCGACCGGTTCATTATCGGGAGTCGGAAATTTAGGGAGAATCCATTTTCCGTTGGGAATTTCAACATTGCATTTTTCGGCAATTTTAACCGTATTTTCAATCGCCTCAGGCAGATCAATAAAGCTGCCTTTCATCTCGGAGGTCGATTTAAAATAATAATCGGGTACATTGATCATTGAAAGCGGCCGGTTTTTTTCAACCATAGTTCTTTGTGTCTGGATGCAAAGCAGAACCTCTTGGGCATAGGCATCCTCTTTTTCCAAATAATGTACATCATTGGTAGCGACCAGCGGGACACCAAATTTTCGAGAAAGTCTGATCAGTTCTTTATTAACCCGTTCAAGTTCCTCAATATCAATATGTCTTTGGATTTCCAGATAAAAATCATCCTTGAAAATTTTCAGATATTTTTCCAGAACTTTTTCCGCTTCCTTGGTTTGATTTTCCAAGATCAGAGACGGGATCTCCCCGTTCAAACAGGCGGATAAAGCAATAATTCCCTCATGATATTTTTCCAAAATTTCAAAATCAATTCTTGGTTTATAATAAAAACCTTCAAGAAAGGCATTGGAAACAATTTTAAGAAGATTCTGGTAGCCCACCAGATTTTTGGCCAAAAGTACCAAATGGTATTGATCGCGTTCCAAATGGTTCTGTTTGTCCAACCGCGAATTTTTCGCCTTATATGTTTCAACCCCGATAATCGGTTTGATCCCCCTTTCCTGGGCTTTGACAAAAAATTTAAAAGCACCGTATAAGGCGCCGTGGTCGGTAATGGCGACCGCCGGCATCTTTTCGGCGATGGCTTTTTCAATCACATCATCAATACGGCACATGCCATCGAGAAGGGAATAACCTGTGTGGAGATGTAAGTGAACAAAACTCATAAAGATAAAAGTTAAAACTTAAAAGTTAAAAGTTTCAATTCAAAATTAAAAAGTTTGAAACTTTTGACTTTTTACTTTAATTTTTGAATTTTGACTTTTGCCTTTTGACTTTAATAATTATAGTTTACTTATTACAAAATCTCTCGCCTTATTTTCGAAGCGGTTATCAATTTTTTTAAATTTATTTTTTTTTCTGTATTTTCTTTCCAGTGCCTTTTTGATCAAATAATCCGAGAGTTCGGGGTTTTTTGGCAGGATCGGTCCGTGCAGATAAGTGCCAAAACTGTTTTTGTAAAAAATTCCTTCAGTCTGGTCTTTGCCGTTATTTCCAAATCCTTTAATGACATTGGCAAAGGCTAATTTTTTATTCTGCAGATAAGTCCGCCCGCCGTGATTCTCAAATCCGACCAGTTTAACTCTAGGAAAAAGTTTTGCTTCAATAATAATATTGCCGATGCATCGGGGTGACTTTATTCCCGGATTTTCCGTGTATAGATCAAAAACTCCGAGCCCGTCAATAATTGTTCCGTCGGCGGCCTTGTAATATTCACCTAAAAATTGGTAGGCGCCGCAAACAAATAATCCGGGGACTCCCCTGGTAATCGCATCTTTTAAATATTCTCCCTTATTTTTTTTCAGGTCGGTGTTGACAATTTCCTGTTGTTTATCCTGAGCCCCGCCCATAAAGATAATATCCATTTTTGAAATTAAACTGGCGGGTTCGTTGACGGAAATTTTATAGACGACCGGTTCAATTTTCCTTAATGTTAATCGATGGGACAAAGCAATAATATTACCTCTATCACCGTAGGTATTCATCAAATCAGGGTATAACCAGCCAATATTAATTGTTTTCATAATAATTTTCTTCCCAACAAAATTTTTCTCACTTCCAGCATCGCCGAATAGGTCGGTAAAATAAAAAGTCTTTTCCCTTCCTTAGTTTTGTTAACAATCGATTCAATGGCGTCAGATAAATTTTCAAAAGTTGTAATTTTTTTCGCTTCATCTTCATATCTTAATCTTAAATTCAGATCGTAGACCCGATCACCGGAAACAGCGACATTACTTGCAACTTCAAGAATCGGTTTAAAGTTTACATCCCAGATCCAGGACACGTCTTGACCGTCGGGAATTCTGTCATTGAGGACAAGAAGAAAGTTGGCTTTTTTGTTTTTTAATATTTTTTTTACGGTTTGGATCGACTGATTAAAACCGGCCGGATTTTTGGAAAGAAGAATAAATATTATTCGGTTTTTATAGATAATTTCTTCCTGGCGGCCGAAAGCCGGAACAAATTCTTTAAACCAGCTGTTTATATCTTTGATCTTGATATTAATCAAAGATTTTATCAGCAGTAAAACCGCATTAGTATTATATACATTATATAACCCCTCCATTGGATAGTGAATTTTTGTTTTGGAAAAATCAACTACCTTTTCCCCAAATCTTTTGAAACTGCAGCTGGAACAATAAAAATTTCCAAGGTGGGCATAACTTAACTGTTGATAATGTAGGAGAGATAAACAAACGGGGCAATAGATCGAATCAACGTCATGAGGAATATTTTTCAGTTCCATTAATTTTGTATCGACTCCAAAATATTGGACCTTCTGGGAAAGCTTGCTGCCGATATGATAAAGCTGCGGATCATCGCCGTTGATAAAGATTTCGGTCTTGGCAGACAAAGTTTTTAATGACTCCAGCCATTTCAAGGCAATCGTATTGACTTCACCATAGCGGTCCAGTTGATCGCGGAATAAATTTAAAATTAATATTTTGTCGGGAGAAATTTTTTTAAGAAGCAAGGGCAGATTAAATTCATCGCTTTCAAAAATTGCATAATCATATTTGAGACGGGAAAAAATATCACTGTTTTTGATTATTGCCGATGCGACCCCATTTAAAAGATTGGCTCCTTCACTGTTGGTAAAAACTTTTTTACCGGATTTTTCCAAAAGAAATTTTAATAAAGCGGTTGAAGTGGTTTTTCCATTAGTGCCGGCGATGACAATTATTTTTAAGTTATTATTTTTATTAATAATATCTTCAATAAATTTATTATAAAGAATTAAGGCAATATGTCCCGGCCAGGTTGAACCGGAACCGAGATTAAGAAACTGGCTGATTTTAATAATAAACTTGCCCAGAATAATTAAAAAAAAGTTCATAAATTTAAGAATCAGACGCTCTCTTTTTTTGTAATTTTCTTAATAAAAGACTCTTGTTTTAAATGAAAAGCCTTCCTGTCTTCTTTTTCGTAAACAATAGACAAACCGATAATATTTTTACAATGCTTACAAATTAAATTTCCTTTATAATCTGTTTCCTGAAGATCGGTTAATTCGGCCGGAGCAAAAATTCTGTCCATGTATAACCGTTTCAAGATACCCGGTCCGTCTTTTTGATAAAGAAGAAGAAACTTTTTACAACGGCTGCAGAATAATTTAAGAAATCTGGAATATCCCCCTCTTGACCGGCTGTAACGGTCCCTTTTAAAATTGTATGAATTGTTTTTTTTCATAGTTTTTGTTACAATAATGCTTTGAAAAACATTTTAACATAATTTATTATTTTAAATATGGCTTTAAAAGAAAATATTAATAATAACGGTAACGGAATTGAAGTAGACTTGCTTCGTGCCCAAAGACAATATGGTTGGAAACAACCCTGGAAAACAATTCAACATAACAAAGATCTACTAAAAAGCGAAGGTTTGCCTTTAGTAACAGAGCTTGGCAGAGCTCCTTTGCCAACAGATCATGGTGATTGGACCTATATTGCTTTTGGTGATTATACCGACGGAAGTCATCATGAAGTGCTGGTTTTTGGAAACATTGACAATGGATCACTCGGAGATGGTCAACAGGTGTTAACAAGAGTTCACTCCGCTTGTAGAACAAACGAAGTTTATCATGCAATAAACTGTGAATGTCGGAAAGAAATACAAGAAGCCATGAAATTAATAGCCTGTGAAGGTAGAGGAATAATTATATATTTGGAACAAGAAGGAAGAGGCACCGGAATATCAGGAAAAATGCATCAATTAGACAGAATGTTTGGCTGGGATGAAACCGGGACTAAAATTGTGCAAAAGCGGGATCCAGAAACTAATAAGAGGATAGACACTGACCGTGCTTATAAAGATGCCGGTTTACCCTCTGAAACCCGTGATTTTACCATCGTTGGCGAAATGTTAAAGCAGATTGGTATTGAATCAATAAGATTATTAACCAATAATCCGTCGAAAGTGGAAGGATTAGAGGCCGTTGGAATTAAGGTTGAACAAGTCGAGATCCATATAAAACCCGATAATGATATTATTGCCAGTGATTTAAGATCAAAAAGAGATAATTTAGGTCATCATATTAATGAGGAACATTTAAAATTAAACTGTATAGAAGAAGATTAAGCTCGTTATAAATATATGAGATCAGCTATAGAATCAGTCGTTGGAAATCATAGTATTTATAACCCCCGCAGACAAGAGTTTAATACCGGACAAAAAGTTCCATTCCGAGTATCTCCAACCCCTTTTTATTTATCTACTGAACAAAAACTTGGATTGCAAAACTTAGGACATGATATTGCCGATTATTTTAAAGCAGTTGATGAAATGTACGTAAAAAACTTTGAGGGTATACGGACAATTTTGGATAAAGGAAAACCACAGATTTTTTTAACCGATCAACCCTCACATTATTTATTTATAAAACCGGATCTAATTATTACACCGCAAGGATTTTCAATCTGTGAAATAGAAACATCACCTTT
>CAYQTP010000007.1:9893-12301 GCA_964420475.1 uncultured Gammaproteobacteria bacterium | reverse complement strand
TTACAATGAACATCGGTAACATTTTACTTTTAATAGCTTTTGCTGAAATTTTAAATAGAGCTTATCAAAATCAGGGATTTGAGACAATGATTGCTGATGGTACCTTGCCTGCACAAATTCAAAACAGTACTCCGGCAGAAGGAAGCTTAATTTATAGTAGAAAAACTCAGGCATATTCCGGGCAGATGACCTTCTTGGCAGACGAAGTATTCTCAGGAAATAAAAGAAATTGGGAGGCCGAAGAGGCTGATAATTTTAAAGTAACCGACCAACAAAATATCTATCGAGGCTTTTATTTAGGCGAATATCTTACAGATCCTAATATAAAATTTTTATTAGACAGACAGATTGATAATGGTAATATATTGATTCCATCTCCAACTCCCCATATGGAAGAAAAAGCAATACTTACCCTGCTCTATGATAAACGCTATGAAGGATATTTAAGAAAAAGATTGGGAGATGCATCTTTTAATCACTTAAGAGCATCCATTCCTCCATGCTGGATAGTCGGCCAAGAGAAATTTTTTTCACCCGGAATGCCAAAAAACATTACTTCTTCCATAGATCTGGCTCGCTTTTCAAAATCAAAAAGAGCCTTTGTTTTGAAAGAGTCAGGTTTTTCAGAAAACTGTTCTTGGAAAGAGGGGGTCCATTTTCTTCAAAGAGAATCAACTGAAAAATCTTTACAATTATTACATGATGCCGAAACTGATAAGTCTCGTCTTTATATTGTTCAAGAGTTTAGAAAAGGAGAAAATATTCCTATGCAGTACGAAACAGAAGATGGAAATGCACGAGTTCCGATGACAGCCAGAGTCAGATTAACACCATATTTTTCAGTTGCGGACGACGGACAAAATGGGAAACTAATTGCTATCAAGGCAACCGGATGTGAAAACACCGATTTTATCCATGCGACTTCAACCAGTATTAATACCGCCGTAAATTAAATATGTATACAATAATTTTTGATTGGAAGCGGACACTTTACGACCCGGATTCTAAAAAGCTGATTAAAGACGCTTGGCAACTTTTAAAATTTTTGAAAGAGAAAAATGCCAATATCGTTCTCATCGGTAAAGGCGGAGAGGAAATGGACAAAGAGGTCAGCAGATTAAAAATAAAAAAATATTTCACAAAAATCATATTTCAAAAAGGTGAAAAAGAAAAAAATCTATTTATTCCTTTTATTTCCAAGAAATATCCTAAATCAACCATTATTGTCGGAGACAGAATCAGATCAGAAATCGAAATCGGAAACCAGTTAAAGGCTTTTACAGTCTGGATTCGACAAGGTAAATTTTCTGTTGAACTTCCGATAAGTAAAAAACAAAAACCGGACTTTATTGTTAATTCAATTAACGATTTACTGGAATTTTTTAGGAAAGAGTTTAAAAGTCAAATTCCTGTTTAAATTGATCTAAATTATTTTCTTCAATGATCACCCCATTTCTTTTGACAGCATGTGAGGCTAATTTTGATCCCATTTTTCCGCATTGATCTAGGGGTAAACCATGGATATAACCAAAAAGAAAACCAAGTGAAAAGGCGTCTCCCGCGCCGGTCGTTTCGGCTTTTGAGACCAAAGAGGAAGGTGCTATGATTTGTTCCCGTTTAGTTTTGGTTCTGTAAAATATTACTGCACCCTTATCTCCAAGAGTTGTTACCACAATTTGCGGACCAAGATCTATAAGCTCATCAGGTGTATTTATATTTAATTGACGTTTAGTTACCTGCCACTCATCCTCATTTAAAAATAGGATCGTGGAATTTCTTAAGGCGGAAATATTAAGATTATCAGCATTTAATGTAATAAGAGGTCCGGGGGTATAGGTCATTACTCCTTTTGTCTTTGTCTCTACAACTTTTCTGACTAGTTCCGGGTGGGGACTTGCCAAATGCACTATTTCATAAGAGTCTAACACTTTATTATTTAGAGATACCGAAGGAATATGTCTGACTACCTGGCTGTCATCCCAACCGGAAATATTATCGGTAAGCAGATTATTAACCGGTAGCGTGGTTTGCTGGAGAGTTAAAGAAGAAGACAGGTCAATCCCAAGTTCCGATAAATAACTCTGGTAAAGTCTGCTTTGTCTATCATCACCAAATAAGGCAAGAAGCCCCGTATCTACACCCAATTTTTTTCCATTTATGGCAATACCGGCGGCAGCTCCGCCAAAATATTCGCTGCCATCGATTTTATCAATTGCCGCATAACCTACAGATAGAAGTTCCCCCATAGTAGCGAATATTTTACAATAAAAAAAATTTATTTAGAGGCTTTTTAATATCCTGATTCTCTCTGTAATCGGCGGATGGGTGGAAAATAAATTCACAAACCAGGAGGGATTTTTTTTCTTGAACGGGTTGTCAATAAAAAGATGAGCAGTTGAGGAAGTAGC